>QKDA01000130.1 GCA_003246765.1 Spirochaetales bacterium
TGCGGTGCTCGCGAATTTTACCGAGCGGACCCTGAGGTGCCGGAGAAGGATCGGTTCGGACCTGCGGGACCTTATCGGGGGAGGGCCCGTACGCGAAGGGGACGAATGCGAGCTTGGTCCCTATCAGGTACTGTGGCTGAAATCCTCGAGGGATGCGTGATTCATGATATCCCGCGGCGACGCCAACCCCCGATGGGGTTGAGATTTTTTTTGGAGAGCTTAAGAACATGAGAAACACATACGTGGAATCCAGGGATTATTCCCCTGAGGGAGTCGCCCGGAACGAGACCCTTTTTACCGTGGCTAACGGAACCTTGGGGCTTCGGGGCGATTTCGAGGAGCGCGAGGGGTCGGTGCACAAGGGCACCTACATTAACGGGTTTTTCGACACCGAGCCGATCGCCTACGGTGAATCGGCCTACGGGTACGCGGAAAACCACGAGACTATCCTGAACCTGCCGGACCCGAAGAGGATTGAGCTTTCGGTAAACGGGCATCCCTTTTCGGTCAAGGCCGGCAAGATAGAGGATTTTCTCATGCGCCTCGACCTTGAGGGGGGAACCATGACCCGAAGCCTCCGGTGGACGGCCCCCGGGGGAATCGAGATCGGCCTGAGGGCTACCCGCGTCGTTCCCCTGGACCGGCCCTGGGCGGCGGCGATCCGATACTCGGTAACCGCCCTGAACCGGGGCGCGAAGGTAGTCCTGACGAGCATGATCGACGGGACCGCGAAAAACCTCGGCGCCGAGGAGGACCCCAGGGTGGGCTCAAAATTCACGGCACCCCCCCTTAAGGTCCGGGCCATGGGCGGTGAGGGGGGAACCCTCTTTTTCCAGGCCGAGACCCGGAACAGCGGCCTTCCCTTGGCGGGCCGGGCGGTTCACCGTGCTTGGGTTGCCGGTCCGGGAGGGGAGAAGCCCTCGGAACCGACGCCGAAGTCCGGATCGGGAGAGGGCAAGGCCTGGGCCGAATGGAGCGTCACGCTTCAGGAGGGCGGGTCCATAACCCTGGAAAAGTACATCGCCTACGAGAGGGGGGCGAAGGGAGAGTCCCGGTCGGTGCTGGACGGCGCCGCGTCCCTTCACGCCGCGGAACTCGCCGCCGAGGGCTTTGACGCCCTGCTTGCCTCCCAGGCGAGGATTTTAGGGGAGTTCTGGAAAACCGCGGCCCTGGAGATAGACGGGGACAGCGAGAGCGAGCGGGCGATCCATTTCAACCTTTTTCATCTCCTGCAGTCCGCCGGCAGGGACGGTAGAACCAGCATCGCCGCCAAGGGCCTGACCGCCGAGGGCTATGAGGGGCATTTCTTCTGGGACACCGAGGCCTACGTGTGCCCGGTATTTACCTACCTGCAGCCCGAGATCGCCCGGAGCCTTCTGGAGTACCGGCGGTTTATCCTTCCCGCGGCAAGGCGCCGCGCCCGGGTGATGAGCCTTCAGGGGGCCCTCTATCCCTGGAGGACCATCGACGGCGAGGAGACCAGCGCCTACTATCCCGCGGGAACCGCCCAATACCACATCGACGCGGACATAGTTTTCGCCCTGCGAAAGTACCTGACCGCGCGTTCTCCGTCCGCCGGCGCGGATCCCCTGGAGGGGAGCGAGTTCGACCCCGCGGCGACCTGCGAAATGGCCGTAGAGACCGCGAGGATGTGGATGAGCCTCGGCTCGAGGATTCCCTCCAAGGGCGGCGCCTTCTGCATCAACGAGGTTACGGGCCCGGACGAGTATTCCGCCTGCGTCAACAACAACGCCTATACCAACCTCATGGCCCGGGAAAACCTGCGATTCGCGGCGGAGGCGGCCGAGGCGGCGGCCCGTCGGGGCTGGGAACGATTTCCCCTTTCGGTTTCCCCCGAGGAGATCGCCTCCTGGAAGGCGGCCGCGGATTCGATGTACGTTCCCTACGACCCATCCACGGGCATCTACCCCCAGGACGATTCCTTTATGGACCGCGCTGAATGGGATTTCGCCGGAACCCCCCGGGACAAATACCCGCTGCTGCTCCATTTTCACCCCCTGGTCATATACCGGCATCGGGTGCTCAAGCAGCCGGACCTGGTGCTGGCCCAGTTTCTTCTTTCGGGGGAATTCACGGCGGCGGAAAAAAGGCGCAATTTCGCCTTCTACGAGAGGCTTACCACGGGAGATTCCTCCCTTTCCCACTGCATTCAGAGCATCATGGCCTGCGAGGCGGGAGACACGGCGAAGGCGGAATCCTACTTCGACAAGACCGCCAGGATGGACCTGGAGGACGTGCACGGGAACACCCGTGACGGCATTCACACCGCCGCCATGGCGGGGAGCTGGATGTCCGTGGTGTACGGTTTCGCGGGCTTTCGCGATTGGCGGGGACAGTGGCGCTTTTCGCCTTCCCTTCCGAGGCGTTGGCAGCGTCTTTCCTTCAGGCTGCGCCTGGGGGATTCCCTCTTGGGGGTTGAGCTGACCCGGGATCGGGCCCGGTATTCCCTCGCGGAGGGAGGTCCCTTGGATCTGATCCATCGAAACGAGCGCTTTACCCTGGAACCGGGAGGCAGCCGGGAATTCTCCCTGCTTCCATCCCTGAAGGCGGTGCTTTTTGACCTGGACGGGGTAGTTACGGACACGGCGGAACTGCACTACCAGGCATGGAAGGAGCTCGCGGACGAGAGAGGCCTCCGTTTCGACCGGGAAGTGAACGAGGCCCTTCGGGGGGTGTCGCGCATGGAATCCCTCGAGATCATACTTCGCCATAACGGGCTTGAGCTCGACGGGGTGGAGCGAAAGGTCCTGGCGGACAGGAAAAACAGGCGGTACGTAGAGCTCCTGGGCACGCTGACGGAGGAGAATATCCTGCCGGGAATACGGGAACTCCTGGGAACCCTCAGGTCCCGCGGGATAAAGCTCGCCCTGGCCTCTTCGAGCCGGAATGCCCCTTACGTTCTCGAGAGGCTGGGGCTGTCTTCGGCCTTTGACGCCGTGGCGGACGCGGAACGCATTCCCATGGCAAAACCGGAACCGGACCTGTTCCTTGAGGCGGCGGCGCTGCTCGGGGTTTGGCCTACGGACTGCGCGGCCGTCGAGGACGCCCAGGCGGGAATCGACGCCATAGGGGCGGCGGGGATGCGTTCGGTGGCCGTGGGCGAGGGTCTTTCCGGCGCCGACGCCTCGGTTCCGGGCACGGGTTCCCTTACGGTCAGCCTTTTAGAGTCCCTCTTTCCCGGGGCTTGAGGCCGCGGCGGACCGTTTCCTCGCATGCTTGCGGGAGTACATGGCGGCGTCCAGCCGCTTGAGGAACCGGTCCCCGTCGCCGTCCAGATCCTCGGAATAAATGGCGGCTCCGATGCTGAGACTTAACGGGAACTTCCTTGATCCTCCCCGGTTGAAGCGTTCGATCTCGTCCTCGATACGGGAAACCACCCTGGTAATCGTCCCGGGACTCGAGGTGTCAAGGATGACCACGAATTCGTCCCCCGCATAGCGGGCGAGAAAATCCGACCCGTGCACGCAGGACCTGATGATGCTTACGGCCATCCTGAGAGCCTCATCCCCCGTCTCGTGGCCGAAGGTGTCGTTGAGGG
>QKDA01000027.1 GCA_003246765.1 Spirochaetales bacterium
CTTGACATCGGCGCCCAAGGAATGTCATTATTCGACATGCAGGCATTGATCGAGCGAATAAAGCGGGACGGCGTCGTGCTGGAGGGCAATATCCTCAAGGTGGGGAGCTTCCTGAACCAGCAGATCGACGTGGGCCTGTACAACGAGATGGGCCGCGAGTTCGCCCGCCTGTTCGCCGGCGCCCCGGTTTCGCGCATCCTGACCATTGAGGCCTCCGGAATCGGCCTCGCCTGCATAACCTCCCAATACTTTCAAAACTGCCCCGTGGTGTTCGCCAAAAAATCGAGGACCGCCAACCTTTCCGGGGACCTTCTGTCCGCCGTGGTCCCTTCCTTTACCCATAAAACCGTCAACACCGTCGTCGTGCCCCGCGCCTATCTTCCCGCGGGGGAGTCGGTGCTGCTGGTGGACGACTTTCTGGCCGAGGGTTCCGCCCTGGAGGGACTGGCCGCCCTGGTGCGCGCGGCGGGAGCGACCGTCGCGGGGGCGGGCATCGCGATCGAAAAGGGCTTCCAGGGGGGCGGCGACCGCCTTCGCGCCTCGGGGATGCGCGTAGAGTCCCTGGCGATCGTGGAGACCATGGACGTGGCCGGGGGAATAACCTTTCGGCCTTAAGCGGCTTTACTGCTAATGAAGGAGCCGGCAGAAAGCCGGTTCTTCTAATATAGAAGGAGTTTCAGACATGAAAAAGGTGCTCATTCTCGTGACCATGGCCGCGGCGCTCTTCGCGACCTCGTGCAGCAAGAAGGCAGACGACGGCAAGGCCGCCGCAAAGCTCACCAAGGAGACGATCAAGGTCGGTTTCGTGTACATCGGTACCCACAACGACGAGGGCTACACCCAGGCTCACGACCAGGGCCGCGTCGCCCTTGACGCCATGGGAATCAAGACCGCCTACATCGAGCAGGTTCCCGAGAACGCCGACTGCGAGAAGGCGATCCGCGACCTCATCGACCAGGGCTGCAACGTGATCTACACCAACAGCTTCGGGTACATGGACTGGACCCTCAAGGTAGCCGCGGAATTCCCGAAGGTGTACTTCGGCCACTGCTCCGGCTACAAGCGCGCCGACAACGTGTCCACCTACTTCGGCAAGGTTTACCAGGCCCGTTATCTCGCGGGAATCGTCGCCGGCATGAAGACCAAGGCGAACAAGATCGGCTACGTGGCGGCCATGCCCATTCCCGAGGTTATCCGCGGCATCAACGCCTTCACCGTCGGCGCCCGCTCGGTGAACCCCAAGGCCACCGTGGAGGTGATCTGGACCAATACATGGTTCGACCCCGCCGTGGAAAAGCAGGCCGCCCTGGAGCTCCTCAACAAGGGCTGCGACGTTATGGCCCAGCACCAGGACACCACCGCCACCCAGATCGCCGCCCAGGAGAAGGGCGCCTTCGCGATCGGCTACAACTCCTCCACCCCCAACGCGGCTCCCGCGGCATACCTGACCGCCCCCCTCTTTAACTGGGCGACCTTCTACGTCGAGGACGTGCAGAAGATCCTCGACGGCACCTGGACCTCCAGGGCGTACTGGGAAGGCCTGGACAAGAACATGGTGACCCTGGACGCGATCACCGCGAACGCCGCCTCCGGCACCGCGGAGGCCGTCGAGGCCGCCAAGGCCAAGATCATCTCCGGCGAGCTTCAGCCCTTCGCGGGCCCCCTGGCCGACCAGAGCGGTACCGTGAAGGTTGCCGCCGGCGCCGCCATGACCGACGACGAGATCTGGAACATGGGCTGGTTCGTCGAGGGCGTGATCGGAAACGTCCCCAACTAAGGCCCGGTTTTTCCTCAATCGGGACGGTTCCCTCCCGGCTCTCCCGCCGGGGACGGGGCCGTCCCTTTCGTTTTTTTTAAGGAGCGTTCCTGCATGACCACCGACGCGCCCTACGTGGAGCTTCGCGGCATTACCAAATCCTTCGGCAGCGTGCGGGCCAACCGCGCGGTGAGCCTTTCCGTTCGCCGGGGCGAGATTCTCGCCCTTCTCGGAGAGAACGGCTCGGGTAAGAGCACCCTCGTCAACATGCTCTCGGGGATCTATACCCCCGATTCGGGAAGCATCCTCATCGGCGGCAAGGAAGTCTCCTTCGCCTCCCCCGACGACGCCATCCGCTCAGGGATCGGCATGGTGCACCAGCACTTCAAGCTCGTTTCCGTCATGACCGCCCTGGAGAACATCGCCGTGGGCGAGAAGGGCGGGTTTTTCACGGACAATAAAAAGATAAGCGAGCGTATTTACCAGGTAGAAAAGAGGTTTGGGCTCGTCACGAACCCGGACAAAAAGGTATACAACATGTCCGTCGGCGAAAAGCAGACGGTGGAGATTCTCAAGGTGCTTTACCGGGGAGCCAACGTGCTTATCCTGGACGAGCCTACGGCGGTGCTCACTCCCCAGGAGACCGACCGCCTTTTCGACATCCTCAGGAAGATGCGGGACGAGGATTGCGCCATCGTCATCATTACCCACAAGCTCAACGAGGTAATGGCGATCTCCGACCGGGTGACGGTGCTCCGCAAGGGCGAGAGCGTCGGCACGGTGATAACCGCCGAGACCAATCCCCGGCAGCTCACGGAGCTTATGGTGGGCGAGCCGGTGGACCTCTCCATCGAGCGGGCGGCGCCGGGGCCCGGTTCCTCCCCCGAGGACGCGCCCATGCTCTCGGTGGAGGGCCTCACGGTAACCGACGAGGAAGGTATTCGCCTCCTGGATTCGGTTTCCTTCGAGCTTCGGGGCGGGGAGATTCTCGGGGTCGCGGGGGTAGCCGGTTCGGGCCAAAAGGAGCTTTGCGAGACCATCGCGGGGCTTCAGAAGGCCGGCTCGGGATCCGTGCGATTCCTGGGGGACGAGGTTCTCGGCCACACCCCCAGGGACATCATCAAGAAGGGCATCAGCATGAGCTTTATCCCCGAGGACCGTCTCGGCATGGGCCTCGTGGCGGGAATGGATATCGTGGACAACGTGCTTCTGAAGAGCTATAACGGGACCCCGGGGCCCTTCGTGGACCGGGCGGCGGGCCGGGCCCACGCGGAACGGATCGTGAGGGACTACGACATCGCCACCCCCTCGGTGAGCCACGTGGTGAAAAAGCTCTCCGGCGGGAACATTCAGAAGGTTCTCCTGGGCCGGGAGATCGAGCTTTCCCCTCGGCTCCTGATCACGGCTTACCCCGTGCGGGGCCTGGATATCGGCGCCTCGATCACGATCTACGACATGCTCAACGAACAGAAGAAAAAGGGCGTGGCGATCCTCTTTATCGGGGAGGACCTGGACGTGCTCATGGAGCTTTCGGACCGCGTCATGGTCCTCAACAACGGCCGCGTGACCGGGATCGTGGATCCCCGGAAGGCCGCCAAGGAAGACATCGGGCTCCTCATGATGGGGCACCGCGCCGAGGAGGCCTCATGATCAGGATAGTGACCCGTCCGGAAGGTTCCGCCTTCCGGGATACCGCCCTCAGGCTCGCCGCCGCCGCCGCCGCCCTTCTCGCCGCCGCGGTCATGATGGCCGCCCTCGGCTATAACCCCCTGGAGGTATTCGCGAAGATACTCCAGGGTTCTCTCGCGTCGGCCTACCGCTTTCGGGAAACCGTCAACAAGGCGATTCCCCTCACCACCCTCTCCCTGGGCATAGCCGTCGCCTTCAGGATGAAATTCTGGAATATCGGCGCGGAGGGACAGTTTTACCTCGGCGCCTTCGGCGCGTCCCTGGCGGCCTTCGCCTTCCCCGGGATGCCTCCCTTTTTCCTTCTTCCCCTCATGTTCCTCGCGGGTTTCCTCATGGGCGGCCTGTGGGCCCTGATGCCGGCGTTTCTCCGCTCCCGCTTCGAGGCCAGCGAGACCCTGGTCACCCTCATGCTCAACTACGTGGCCATCAAGTGGATTTCCTACCTTCAATACGGGCCGTGGAAGGATCCCCAGGCGAACGGATTTCCCAAGATCGCCAATTTTTCCGCCAACGCCGTCATCCCGAAGGTCTTCGGGATCCACGCGGGCTGGCTCGTCGCCCTTGCCGCCGCTGCCCTCCTCTACGTGGTCCTGAAAAAGACGAAGCTCGGCTACGAGATCGACGTGCTCGGGGAGAGCGCCACCACCGCGCGGTACGCGGGCATGAGCGTCACCCGGGTGACCCTCACGGCGGTGCTCCTCTCGGGAGGGCTGTGCGGAATCGCGGGGATGATGCAGGCCTCGGCCATCGAGCATTCCCTCTCGGACCAGCTTTCCGGCGGCCTCGGCTTCACGGCGGTCATCACCACCTGGCTCGCCCGGCTTTCGCCCCCGGTTATCGTGGCGGTGTCCTTCCTCTTTTCCATGCTCATCCAGGGGGGCTCCTTCCTCCAGAGCGCCATGAAGATTCCCGCCTCGGTGGCCTCGATCCTCCAGGGCATCATCATCTTTTTCGTGCTCGGCAGCGAGTTCTTCGTTCGCTACCGTTTCGTCAGAGTCCGACCCGGGGAGGCAAAAAAATGAATCCCTTTATCGACGCCCTCGGCTATTTCCTGCAAACCTCGTTTCAGATGGGCACCCACATCCTCCTGGCTACCCTCGGGGGCATTCTCTGCGAGAAGGCGGGGAACCTCAACCTAGGCATTGAGGGCATGATGCTCCTGGGAGCCTCG
Source organism: Spirochaetales bacterium (assembly GCA_003246765.1). Classification (GTDB taxonomy): domain Bacteria; phylum Spirochaetota; class Spirochaetia; order Treponematales; family Treponemataceae; genus Teretinema. Next base: position 4,617 of record QKDA01000027.1, read on the forward strand.
GTGGGCTTTTCGGCGGCCCTGTCCACGGCCGATCCCTTCGTGGCGGTGCTGGCCGCGGGAACCGCCGGGGCCGCGGGGGCCCTGGTTTACGCGGTAATCACCGTGACCCTGCGGGGAAACCAGGTGGTGACCGGCCTGGTGCTCACCATTTTCGGCGCCGGGGTTTCGGGCTTTCTCGGCAAGGGTCTTACTGGCCAGGCCCTGCCCGAAGGGGTGAGGGCCGCTTTCGCCCCCGTTTCCATTCCCGTGCTTCGGGACATACCGGTCCTCGGAAAGGCCCTGTTCGAGCAGAGCCCCTACGTGCACCTGGCCCTCGCCGCGGCGGTGCTCCTGGCGGTTTACTTTAACCGGACCCGCGCGGGTCTCAACGTGCGGGCGGTGGGGGAGAACCCCGGCGCCGCGGACGCCTCGGGGATCAACGTGTCGGCATACAAATACGCCCATATACTTTCCGGGGGATTCCTGAGCGGCGTCGGGGGGGCCTATCTCTCCCTGGTATTCGTGCCCCGCTGGCAGGAGAACATTACCGCCGGGGCGGGCTGGATCGCGGTGGCCCTGGTGATCTTCAGTTCCTGGAACCCCCTCAAGGCGATTTTTGCGGCCTACGCCTTCGGCGCCCTCAAGGGAATCGGCTTCAAGTTCCAGAACGTGGATCTTACCCTGTGGGACCGCAAGGTGGTCTTTTCCCCCCAGCTTCTGGACATGATCCCCTACGTGGCCACCATCGCGGTCCTCGTGTTTCTTGCCCGGCGCAAAAAAAAGGAACACCAGCCCCCGAAGGGTCTTGGCGTTCCCTATTTCCGCGAGGAGCGGTAGGATTTACTTCACGGTCATGCGGAAGACCCCGTCCCAGTCGTCCGGGGGCGGGTCTTTCGCGTAAACCCTTACCCGCTCGAGGTAGACTCCCGAGGGGGCGTCCTTAAAGAGCTCCACGTTCTGCGCGAACTGCTTTTCCGCGGCTTTCCAGTCGCAGCGCCGGTAGGCGGACAGTCCCTTCTCGAAATGGTTCTTGATCTCCATGAGCTTCGGCTGGGCCTTCGGTTTTTCCTGGAGAATCTCGAAGATCCGGACGGGCTCGTTTTTTCCCTTGACCGCGATCATGTCGATCTCCCGGCACAGGTACTCGTCCTTCACCTTTTCGTAAACCGCCTCGGTAATGAGGGATTTGGAGCCGTAGGCCTTGTTCGCCCCCTCCAGGCGGGCGGCGAGGTTCACGGTGTCCCCGATGGAGGTGAAGTCCATGCGGTCCCTGGCGCCGACGGAGCCGAAGACCACGGGGCCCACGTTGATCCCGATGCCGATGGAGACCACCGGCAGCCCTTCCTTCTCCCGACGCTCCTTTTCTTCCATCATCGCGTGCCGGATTTCCATGGCCGCCCTGCAGGCGTTCACTTCCTTCAGGGGGCCCTCGAAGAAGGCCATCATCTCGTCGCCCACGAATTTGTCCACGTCCCCGTGGTTGTTGAGGATGATCTCGGTCTCCAGGTCCAGGTAGCGGTTGAGGATGGTTACCACCTCTTCGGGCTGCATGCCCTCGCACAGGGTCGTGAAGCCCCGAATGTCCGTGAACAGGAAGGCCAACTCTTTCCGGGACGTGGAAGCGGCCCCCGATTCGGCGTTCTTGAGGGTGGAAGCGGAAATATAGGGCACGATACCCCGGATTACCGAGACCATGTCGTTGATCTCCGCCGAGAGGGACTTGATCTCGTCCCGGCTCGTCACGTAGTCGTTGTACACCAGGGTGGAGGCGGTGACCCGGGTCTCGCCCCGCATCATGGCGGCCAGGAGGTCGGAAATTTTCCGTACGCTCATCCGGAGGAAGAGCAGGGGATTGACGATGTAGTTCCCGATGAGATAGGTGAGGGCCACCGACAGGTAGATGAAAAAGAGGGTAATCACGGAGACGGTTACCCGGGTCTTGAAGTAGGGCCGCATGATCACGGTCCTGTCGTAGGTGATCACCGAAAATCCCAGAAGCCGTTCCCTCCGCACCCGCTCATCGCCCTTTTTAACCGTGTCGATCTTGACTATCGGCGCCATGTAGGAAACGGTTCCGTCGGCGGGGTTTTCGATGCTCGTCACGCGGCCACGCGAGGAACCGGAGCCGGCGGCGGAGAACCACGAGGCGACCTGGCCGCCCGGGAGCGCGGGAAGGTCAGGAAAGTGGGAAGCAGGGAAGAGAGTGGAAAATTCCGCCCGGTAGTCCGGGAACTCAGGCTTCCCCTGGTCCAGGTATACCTCTTTTTTCAGGTTCGTGTAGATCGCGAGGTCGTGATACTCGAATTCGGCTCCCTTGTTGAGTTCCACCTGGCGGTTGACGTATTCGCCCATGGCGATGGTGTCCCCGAGATTGACCCGGTAAGCCGCGGCGGCCTGCTCAACCTGGGTCCGGGCCCCGTCGCCCACGGCCTTGAGAATGGTGGTTCGGTAGTTCCCGAGCAGGGTGACGCTCAGGATGAGGATGATCACCGAGATGATCCCGATGAAGGCCACCAACAGCTTGCTCCGGATGCGGAAAAAGACGTCAAGAAAGGCCTTTCCCTTTTCCTGGCGGGGGTCGAGAGCCTGCTTTTTCGCGTCTCGGCGGAATTCCCGGTATTGAAGGTATACGGGGTTGCGCTCGTTGATGGACGAAAGGAACGCCGCCGCCGAAAGGATATTGACCGCAAAGGCCACCCCCCCGGAGACCCAGGTGAGGGGTACTTGGGCGGCGAACCAGGCGGCGGAATCCGCGAAGGTGAGCGCGGGAAGGACCGAGGCTACGGCCGCGAGGAGGGCCGCAGCGATCCGGGTTACCCCCGTGAGGAAGGCCGAGGGACCGAGATGGGGCTTTTTCCCGAGGACCGTGAAGAAGGCCGTAAATCTCCACAGGCCGTAAAGGGGGACGAGATAAAAAAGGAGGAAGCCCGGTGCGAAGCCCGAAGCGGCGCCCGGTGCAAATCCGGGCCCGGTGCCCAGGGCCGCGGCCGCTCCGTTCCAGATAAAGGGCATGCCCCACGGGTAGAAGGGTTTTGCCGCCCCTCCCTGGAGGGGCAGGAAGAACCACGCCAGGAGTAAAAAGGCCGACAGCAGGTCCAAAACGGCGATCAGGTTCGGTTTTTTCATCCCCTTACCCCGTAATTACCGGCCCGAAAGGGCACGGAGCTTAGTTTCCGAGCGGTCCAGATAGGCCTGGGCCTGCTCGTAGCCCGCGTCGTACTGGACGACCTTGATGAAGTGGGTCCGGGCGGACTCGTAGTCTTCTTCGTTATAGGAGGCGATGCCGTCCTGGTAGATCTTGGCCGCGAGCTTTTGGACCTCGCTCTTTTTCGCCGCGAGCTTGTCGAGGTTCCCCTTTTGCAGGAATCGCCCCTCGTAGGTTCGGATATGGTTCATGGCGTCCGAGGGCTTCCCTGCCCGGATCAGGGCGTCGATGGTTCCGAGGACCTCCACCGCGTCCCCGTCGTAATCGTGGGCGGCCTTGACCGTCTTCGCGGGCTTTGCGGTACTCTTCGCCGGGGTTTTCGCCGCCGGTGCGGGTGCCGTCGTCTTTGCCGTCGCGGCGGGCGCTTTCGCCTCCGCGGCGCTCTGGGGCTGGGTAAGATCGGCAATCTTCTTGTCTATTCCGTCCCTGGCGAGGCTTACCGAGGGGCTTAAGGGCTCGATGAAGAGGATGTTGTCGGCGATCTTTTTCGCGGACTTGAGTTTTGCCAGTTTCACGGTACGGTCCGTTTCCGCGTCGATTTCCCTTTGCAGGGCGTTGAGCTCTTCCGTGTTGGCCTTGACCACCGCGGTTTTCAGCTCTCCCGTGCCCTTTACCAAAATCTTGGTTTCGGGCGCCCCGGAATCGAGCTGCTTGAGCTTTTTGACCGCCACCACGAGGTTGTAGTCCTGGGCGCTCGTCCTTTTTTCCCGCTTATAGAGGTCGCTGGCAGTGGCGAGGTTGAGGTCGAACTGCTTGGACCGGAAGGCCTCCAGATCCGACAGGTATTTCTTTGCCCCCGCGTGGCCTGGATAGAGCTTGATCGCGTCCTGGAACCGGGTTCTTACCGAGGGTATGGCGCTGAGGTCCTGATCCCGGAGTATGTCGTTCTGATAGCGTTCCAGGCCGTCCTTAAACAGAAGCTCGGCTTTCTCCTCGGGAGTAGCCTCCTGAAGGAGCAGAAGATTGGCCCGTAATCCCGCGCAGGAGGAAAGGGCGATGATGCTGAGCGCCAGCATTCCGGAACGAAACGATATTTTCTTCGAAAGCATGTGATCCCCTGGTTTCATTTTACTGCAGAGCCTCTATAATATCCAATATAGATAGGCGGAAATTGGAATAAGTTGAGATATTAAACCAACCCGGATCTTGATATCGATACGATAAAAAAGGTGGAGGAAAATCATGAATAAGGCCGAGGCCCGTCTTACCAAAACGGGAGCGATAGTCTTTATCGTACTCTTCGGATTTGTCAGTCTCTTCGCGGACATGAACTATGAGGGCGGGCGCAGCGTGGTGGGGCAGTACCTGAAGCTCCTGGGCACCAGCGCCTTTGCCCTGGGCGCCGCGGCGGGGATCGGGGAATTTGCGGGCTATGCCCTGCGCCTGGTATCCGGAACCCTGGCGGACCGTTCGAGAAAGTACTGGCTTTTCATTCTTCTGGGGTATGCCGTGCAGATGGCGTCCTTCCCCCTCATGGCCTTCATGAGCGGGTGGCCCTTGGCGGTGGCCTTCCTGTTTTTGGAGCGGGCATCCAAGGCAATCCGGAAGCCCGCCAGCGACGCGGTCCTTTCCTTCGCCGCCAAGCGGACCGGCAGCGGCTTTGGCTTCGGCCTTCACGAGGCGATGGACCAGGTCGGCGCCTTTGTCGGGCCCGCCCTTTTTTCCCTCCTCCTGGTGACCAAAAACGGGGGAGGAAACCTCTCGGTATACCGGCAGGGCCTCCTGCTGCTCTTCATTCCCGGCGGAATCGTGGTGGGTCTCGTGCTGGCGGCGAGGTTCTTCTTTCCCCATCCGGACCGTTTCGAGGTAAAGACCTCTACCCCACAGTTCAGCGGCAAGGGCTTTCCCCGCGTCTTTTGGGTCATAACCCTCGCGAGCGGGCTTTTAGCCATGGGAATCACGGACTTTCCGCTCATAGGTCTCCACCTGAAGAACGCGGGGCCCTTCAACGAGGACGCGATTCCCCTCCTCTACGCGGGGGCCATGGCCGTGGACGCCGTGGCGGCCCTGGTTTTCGGGGTGCTCTACGACCGGTTCGGCCTCAAAGCCCTGGCGGGGCTGTTCGTCGCCGAGGTCTTTACGGCGCCCCTGGTGTTCCTCGGCTCCTTCGGCTGGATTCTCGGGGGAATGGCCCTCTGGGGCATCAGCGTGGGAACCCAGGAATCGATCCTCAAGGCGGCCATCGGCGACCGGGTTCCCGACGACCGGCGGGCTCGGGCATTCGGCATGTTCAATACCGTTTTCGGGGCCTTTTGGTTCGCGGGAAGCGCCATTATCGGCTTCCTCTACGATCGGTGGGGGCCCCTTCCCCTGGCGGTTTTCTCCGTGACCGTGCAATCCGCGGCGATGGTCATTTTCATCGCCGCGGTGGCGAAGGCGCCCCCTGAGGGGGGCACGGAGCCTTAAGCCTTCGGTTCCTGCCCGGCGTCGGGGGTCACGTTTTTCGCGTCTTCCCCGGCGCAGCAGTCACGGGCGAATTCCTTTCGGATTTCCTTCCTGAACTCCTCTTTCAGCCCCCCCCATTCGTGGTCTTTCCTCCGGCCTTTTTTCTTGGAATGCCCGCCGTCCCCGTGGAAGCTTCCCTTCAAGAGGATGTGGGAGAGCAGAACCAGGCCCCATCCCTGCCAGTAGGTGATTTCCTTGAGGCCGAAGATCTCGGGCATGAGCCAATTCCACAGGAGCATTACCGCCCAGCCGAAGAGGAAGGCGAAAAGCACCGCCAGGGCGATTCCCCCGATAATCATTCCCGTTATGGCCAGGGGGCCGTAGCCCCCGGTCCAATCGCCGCAGTTCCACCGTTTTTCGTTGCCGTCTTTCATGCGTATACCTCCGTCATGCGTCTTCCCATCCGTATTCCCTTAGGGTCCGGCGGAGCCTCGCGAGGGCGTAGCGCTTCCGCGCCGCGAGGGTGTCCGCGGATATTCCCGTGCGGTCCGAGATGGCCTGGAACGTTTCCCCTTCGAGACACTGGGCGAGGATCACTTCCCGCTGCTCCGCCGGAAGCCTTCGGAGGGCCTCGGCGAGATCGCCGAGCAGTTCCCGTTCCTCCAGCACCTGGTACGCTCCCTTCAGGGAGCGGTCCACGAGCTCGTCGAGGTTCTCCGGTGCCGCGACCTCCCCCGCTCCCCGGCGGCGTTGGCGCTTTCTCCAGGAGTCGATCACGGCGTTCCTCGCGGACCGCCATATCCAGGTGGTGATGTCCCTTACCCCCTCGAGGGAATCGAGGTTGATGAGGGTTCTCACGAGGATGTCCTGAAGGGCGTCCTCCGCCTCTTCCCGGTCAAGCCTTCGGCTCATCCAGGAAAGGAGGCGGCCTTGCTCCCGCTCGAATGTCTCGGTCAGTTCTTGTTCCATGGCGTTCTCCCCTACAGACGCGGCAGAGGGCCGTTACGTGTATCCCTCAGGAAAAAAAGTTCCTTTTTTTCCTGAAAACGGGGAGAAGCTCCAGGAGGAGGTATTTTCCGAGGGCGACTGCGCCCCCCAGGGCGCCGAGGAGGAAAAGGAAGCGGAATCCGGCAATGCCCCGGTAGGACTCGTAGAGCCCCTGGTCCAGGAACATGATCGCGCTCAGGAGGGGCGCGGCCAGTTTGACCGCCGTCTCCATGACCCGTATCGGTACCGTCCAACGCCTGAGCCGGAAGAGCATGATGTGGTAAAGCCCCTCAAGGGCCCAGACGATACCCATGACCCGGATATAGGACGCGAACCGGGGAATGACCAGGCTGTGACCCAGGGGGAAACCGAGGCTTCTAGCGTAGCCTTCCGCCAGGGCTGCCGCCTGGGGCCACAGGGGGATCAGGCCTATGAGGACGGCGGTAAACCCTAAGGTAACCGCGCATTCAAGCCGCGAGGGAACCTGGTCCGCGGGGATAATGCCCTTGAGCTCCTCCGGATCCCATTCGGACTCCGGGGACCACGGGCCGAAGGAGAGGGGGAGGCGGCTCAGGAGGATGAAGGTAAGGGTAAGGGCCCCGACGCCGGAGAAGCAGGCGGAGAGAATACTGAGCGCCAGTTTCAAAAGCGAGGACCCCAATTCCGCCGGGAGAGGGCTTCCCGAGAGAAAGCCTACGGTCCAGGAAACCGAGAATCCCAAGGCGATTCCCGCGGCCATGACCGGCAGGATAAACCGGTAGAGATCCTCGAGCCCTGCCGCGATAAGGGGTTTTTCGCCCCGGTAGCGGCGGGCGACCTGCCGCGGAGAACCGAAAGACCTGAGAAAGTCGAAGAGCTCCCGTTCCGAGGGGTCCTTCCCGTACCGTTCCTCAAGGCCTTCCAAAAGCAGTCCCTTCAGCTCCGCGACGACGTCGGGCGCAATACGGGACGGTAGCCTCTTTTCGATTTCCCCGAGATACGTATCCAGATAATTCATTTTCCCGCCTCCATGGCCGTGACTGCGTCGTTCAGGCGCCGCCACTCGGCGAGGAGGGCCGCGCGAAGCCTTCGGCCGCCCTCGCTGATCACGTAATACCGCCTCGGACGGGAATCCGAGGTGTCCCAGGAGCTTTCCAGCAGGCCCTGGCTTTCCAGGCGCCTCAGCAGGGGATAGAGGGTATTTTGCTCCGCCTCCATCCCCCTGCTTCGGAGCGCCGCGACCAGGGCGTAACCGTAGGAAGGGCTCTCGGTACACAATAGAACCGAGAGAACGAGGGTTCCCCGCTTCAGTTCCTGTACAAGATTTTCTAGGGTCGCTGCTTCATCGCGCATTGTCATACCTCAATTCAGACTATAGTGTGCGATACACAGTAATGTCAAGTAAATAGCAAAAATCTTCAGGGAAAAGCCGGAGAGGGGGTAGCGGAAAACGGGGGGGCCTTGCGGCGGATTGGAGGCAACGCTAGAGCGCCCCAAGGCCCCCCGGTTGGAGCGAGGGGGAGACTTCCCCCCCCCCCGAAGGATCATTCGGGAACGAGGCTTAATACCAGACGGTCACTCCCGCGTCGACCCTGTGGCGGTTGGGGGTGAGATAGGGGAGAAGGGTTCCGTCGTCCTTTTTTTCTGCCCCGAGGAGTTCATAGCCCAGGCTCACGCTTATGCCCTGATCGGGCGACCAGGAAAGCGCCGTTCCCAGGAGAACCGTTCCCAGGGGGCCCTGGCCGGTTTCGGTCAGGCACAGGCCGTAGAGGCGGGCGTTGACGCTGCGGGAGAGGGGTATCCCCGAGAGTCCGGCATAGAGGGCCCGGGAAGCGTCCTCGTCGAGGCTGTCCGGAAGGCGGGGATCGTTTTCCGCCCAGCGGCATTCCGCGAGAAAGGTGACGGTGCCGTTGAGCCAGGCGGGAAAGTCGGCCTGAAAGCCCGCGGTAGCCGCGAGGTCCCAGTCCCGGAGGTCCTGTAGTCCCTTCCTTCCCTTCGCCTGGGCTTCCGCATAGACCCCGAAGCGGTCGAAAAAACGCGCGGCGTCGGCAAAGACCGCGGGGGTTTCGTTCCCCTCGGAGTCCACCGAGCGTACCGCTCCCAGGGCAAGGTCCGTCTCTCCCGCGAGGAATTCCGCGCGGAGTCCCAGGGTAGAACGTTCCAGCCGATAGGCGGGTATCGCCACGGCGGAGAGGCTCGCCCACCAGGTGGGAATAACGTCGGCCCTGAGGCCCGCGACGCCCCTTTTGGTGCCTGCGGGATCCAGGGGATCCAGGGCGGGAGAGAGGGTATCCTCGGAGGAGAAGACCCTGGCGGTTCCCCATTTGAGGTTTTGCTTCCCCGCGGTGAGGGCCACGTAGTCTCCCGCGTTCCAGGAAACCGCTAGCTCCCTCAGGGCGTCGTCGGCGGCGAAGGGACTCCCGTCGAAGGGGGCTTCAAGCCGGGCGTCGAGGGTAAGGCGGTTTCCCCATCGGGCCTGTATGCCCGCCCGGGCGGTTTCGGAGCTGTACCAGCGCCTTGAGCCGTCGGGCAGCCATAAGCCCTCGGCCGCTTCGACCGCGGCGGGCTCATAGGCGGTAAAGTCGAAGCCCGCCTCTACGGTGACCGTCGGGGGAGCCTCGTCCGCGGCGAGGGCGGCGCTTCCCCCCGAAAGGATCGCCAGGACCGCGAGGGGACGGGCCCAGGAGGCCCTGCGGCTGCGGGCCGAGGGCGCTCCCGCGCCGCCTGAGGGCCTCATTCGCTTACCTGCCCGTCGACGATCCGCACGATTCGGTCTGCCCCCTCGATGAGGGCGGCGTCGTGGCTCGCCACCAGGAAGGTGGTGTTCTCTTCGCGGTTAAGCCGCCTGAGGAGGTCCAGGATAGTGCGTCCCGTGACGGAGTCGAGGTTGGCGGTGGGCTCGTCGGCGATGATCACCTCGGGCTTAACCACCAGCGCCCGGGCGATGGCCACCCGCTGGCGCTGGCCCCCGGAGAGCTCGTCGGGCTTGTGGCTAAGCCAGTCCCGGATGCCCACCTCCTCGGCGATGGCGTCGATTCGGCGCTTTCGCTCCGCGGTGTCCACCTTCTGCACCAGAAGCGGAAACTCGATGTTTTCGTAGGCGTTCAGCACGGGCACGAGGTTAAAGGACTGGAAGATGAAGGCGATGCGGTCCCTGCGGAAGCGGTGAAACCGCTTCGGGTCCAGGCTTTCCACGGGAATTCCGTCGAACTCTATGGAGCCCGAGGTCGCCCGGTCGAGGAGCCCCACGAGGTTGAGAAAGGTGGACTTTCCCGCTCCCGAAGGGCCCGCCACGCACAGGTATTCTCCCTTTTCCACCCGCACGTCCACGCCGCGGAGGGCGCTTACGAGGGTCTTTCCGAGGGGATAGTCTTTCTTGAGTTCCCGGGTAACGATGAAGGCCATGCTCTCACTCTCCGTAGTTTTCCTCGAGGCGGGCCGCGAGGTTCTTTTTGTTGAAGACGTTCGGCGGATAGGTCCGCCGGGTTTCCCTCACAACGGTGAGGGTGGACACGTCCTCGGGATCCAGGGGGGAGGTTACGGTCACGGTGAGGGGTTTCTTGCCCGCCCCCGCGTCCGCGACGGCGGTATAGACCATTTCCTTGATGAGTTCCCCGGTGCGGGTAAAGCATTTGCCCGAAAGGGGAAGGTAGTCTTTTGAAACGGCAAGCTCGATGCGGCTGTAGGGAGCGTCCCTCTGGCGCGCCTTGAGTTCCAGGGTCCAGGAGTCGTCCGTCTGGGAGATGACCGAGGCGTCGTAGTTGCTCGAGAAATTAAGCCTCAGCACGTCGCCGTAGGAAAACCCCGTGCCGCCGAAACTCTGATTCGAGGGTATCTTCATTTCCCTTCCCGCCTTGGGCTCGTAGAGCCAGACGTTGCGGTCCAGCATGAGAAGGTCGCTGCCCACGAGTTTAGCGGGTTCCCGAAAGCGCACGATGATGAGCTGGTTCAGGTCCCGGGCGTAGCTCGTCATGGCGTAGGTTTCGGTCTTTCCGCCCACGGTAGAAACCAGGGTTAGCTCGCTTTTCGCGTCGGGGTACATGAGGTTCTCCATGGACCGGACGATTACGTTCGCGTCAGCCGTCGGCGGGGCGCTTTGGGCGGTCAGGGGCAGGGCGAGCGCCGCCGAGAGGGCGAGGGCGGCCAGGGGCGCCGCGGCAACGCGGGGGGCCGTGCGGAACCCGCCGAAGGGGCTGCTTTCTTTCTTATGGTTTTTCAGGGATGTCATGCGGCTTATTCTCCTTATCATTCTGTGCTTTGTCACGATTCCGTTTCCCGGACGGCGACCACCGGGGAAACCTTCAGGGCCTTTCCGAGGGTCGTGAGGGCCGTCAGGACCGTTATGACGAGAACCCCCCCGACTACCCAGGCGATGCTGGAGGCGGAGAGCCCCAGGCGGAAGACGCTTCCCCCGGCGACGATCTGGAAGCCGGGGTCGTCGGAGGATATGCGGGCGAGGTTTATCGCTCCCCGCACGGCGAGGCCCCCGGCGATGCCCGCCACGGAGGCCGCGAGGTTTACCGCGGCGAGTTCCAGGCTGTAGGCCGCCATGAGGAAGGGCGGCTCGCTGCCGAGGCAGTAATAGGTCCCAATCTCCCTCTTCCGTTCGTGAAGGTTCGTGGAGATCACGTTCATGATGCCCACGGAGGTTATGAGGAGGGTTATGAGGACCATGGCGACGATGAGGATGCGGATCATTCCGAAGATCATCTCAAAGTCGGACTTGCGGTCGGAACTGGAGACGGGCCAGAAGCGCAGGTCCAGCCCCTGCTCCTTGGCCCAGGCCTCGAGTTCCGGGAGGGCCTTTTTGGGGCTCACCCCCTTATTGAGGCGGATTCCGACGGCATTGGCCTCGTCGGGCATGTAGCCGTTGAAGGAAGCGAGATCCTCCCGGCTGAGGATGACCATGTTGTAGAGGTTCGGGTTGTCCAGCACGGGCTCAAAGACGCCCCCTACCGTCAGGGTAAGGGTGGAAACCTGCCCGAAAAAGTCGTCGCCCACCATGGTGACCGAATCTCCCACCTCGATGGGGACGGTCTTGGTGACCGCCTTATGGATGAGCACCGAGCCCGTATCGCCGCTTTCTATCCCGCTTCCCTTCAGAATCCGGTACTTCGTGCGGAGAACCGAGTCCCTTGCGTCCAGGGCCTGGAACCGGAAGTCCAGGTATTTTGACCCCTTCCAGTAAAGGTTTCCCCAGGTGTTCCAGGTTCGGCCGAAGGCTTCCATCACGGAGGGAAGGCCCGATAAGCCGGCGGTGACGTCGGCCGCGTCGGCCACGGTGGCCTCCAGGTTCGACTTGCGCGCCTCCGAGAGACGGGCGCTTTCGCCGGTTTCGCAGGTGATATCCTCCCAGGGACTGAAGAAGCTCGAGACGCCGCCGCGGATATTGTCGAGTTCGCCGTCGGAAAAGCAGAGGAAGAGAAAGAGGATCATGGATACCGAGGCGGTAACCGCGAAAACCACCGCGTTCTTTCGGCGGTGGGCCGCCACGTTGCGGGCGACGATCTTTGCGAGGAGCATCAGCGGTCCTCCTTGAACAGCTCTATGGGCAGAAGGTTGAGTATGCGGGTGAGGGGCAGGAAGGCTACCAGCATCGATGAGGGAAGGAGTATGAGCCAGGCCAGGAGCACGGGCTGCCACTGAAGGGTGAGATGGAGTCTCCCCCCCGTGAAGAAGACCATCCCCGGAACGCCGAACCGGGCCGCCAAGGCCACGAAACCGATTCCCAGGAGGCTCCCCGCTGCGCAGGAGACCGCCACGATTACCGCGACTTCCCCGGTCATGACGAAAACGGTCTGCGCGTTGGACATGCCCATGGCCAGTCCCGTGCCGATTTCCCGCCGCCGCTGCACCAGGGACATCATTACCAGGTTCACCGTGAAAAGGAGCATGATGACCGTGAAGACCGCGATGAGGATGCCGATGACCGACGCCATGGCGGTCCCCGTGGTCAGCCCCATCCTGGAAAGGAATGCCCAGTCCACGACCTTCGCGTCGGAGCCGATCTCCGCGAGGCGCGACTCGATGAGCCGTTTTACCGCCGCCGTGTCGCGGATGTCCCTGAGCCGGACGACCAGGGCCGTGGCGGCGTCTTCGGGAAGTCCCATGTAGGATCTGAAGGCGTTGATGTCCATAAAGCTCCAGGCCATGTAGAGGGGGACGAATTCGACGAGACCCTCGTAGCGGGCTGGGATGACCGCGGGCATGGTGATGGGCCCGTCGCTCGCGAAGGGAGCTACCTGGAGGGAAATTCTCTGCCCCGCGCGGACGGGCTCCCGGGCCCAGGAGAGGTCGTCGGGATAGAGGGCGCAGAGGATTCTCATGTTGTAGAAGGATACGAGGGATTCGTCCCGGTTCTCCCTCGCCGCGGCGACCGCGTCCTCCAGGCGCCAGTCATAGTCGAGAAAGCGCCGTTCGGCGATCTTTTCCGCCATGAGGGGGTCCGCGAGAAGGGTTTCGAGATCCTTCAGGAAGGCCTTCTCGTTATCCTCCCGGTTTGGGCCCGCCGGGGCGAAGAGGTCCGGATACCCCGCGCGGAAATCGGTCTCGATTCGGGCCATGACCCGCGGAAATTCGGCGTCGTTGGAGGCAAAGTGCCTGCGCTCCAGGCGGGAGTAGTCCCGGTTTTTTTCCCCGAAGAGGGTGTCGAGCTTTCGGCGAAGCATGGGCACTTCCTTCATGAAGGGCGCCCAGGTGATGTCCGCGGTTCCCTCCACCGTCGTCGCCAGGGGGAATACCCTGGGAAGGGCCGAGGCGGGGACGGCTATGAGGGGCTGCCATGACTCGTATTCGCCGTCGAGGTTGAAGGCGTTGGTGAAGCGGCTTATCACGGGGGCCGCGGCCTCGATTTCCTCCTGCATGGCGAGCCATTGGTGAAAGGAGTCGTCGAGCTTCAGGAATGACGCTTCTTCCCGGGTCTGCACCGTGAACGCGTCCGACAGAATGGGAGAGTCCGCCGGGACGATCTGAAGGTGCCCGGTCTGGAGGCCGATAAACTGGTCGCGGTTTCGGCGCACGAAGTCGTTCCTGAAGGTAATGAGAAAAACCAGGGCCGCCGCGCAGAGGGCCATGAGCGCGAAGAGTCGCCGCCCCCGTTTTCGGTGCCTTAGAAGGCCCCGGATCATGAGTTTCGCTATCAATTTCAAAAAATTTTGACCTGAAATTATAGTAAAAATTGACTTTTTTTATGGGAAATTCGGGGGCATAATGGGACTTTATGGGTCCCAATACGGGGTTTTAGCGCTCTAAATCGTCGATAATGGGTCTATTTGCGAGGAAATTCGCCTGGATGTAGGCGATTAGATCCCGTTTTAGGATCCCAGAGTCGCTTCCTGGGCCATTCACCTCGGAAAGCGTCCCGGCCTGAACCAGGCGGTCTATGGTTGGTAAGCTTACCGAGGCAACCGCTGCACATTCCTCTCTGGTCAGGATCGCAGGGATACCGGGAAGCCAATCAACGCCGATGGATTCGGCGCTGACGGCCTCTCGGATCAGATCACTGTCCAGGTTCTCTATATCGAGTCCGAAGACATTCATCAAGTTCCCTCTCTAGGGCATCCTCCGGGTCAAGGAGGTATTCGGCGAGAGACCACCAGGGGACGCGGTAAACGTCCCTGAAGGTCACGACATCTAGCTGGTAAAAACGGATCAAGGTATTCATTTCGTCGTACGAAATATGCAGGATTGCGCAGGCTTCCTTGAGAGTATAAAAGAACTTCTGGCCATACCGTACCGCTTGCACTATCGTGTCGACTTCAACTTTCCGTTGATTCTCGGTGAGCGGTTCGCGATAAACCCGAAGGTCATCGAAAAGCTCACCTCTTGGCATTACGCGCCCCGTTTCGCTCAAGCGTCGAAAGGAATCCGTTTATCCTCCGAAGCTCCTGATCTGTGCAATCCTCGATCCTTTCTTTACCCATTTTTGCCAGGAATCCTGAAAGCCTATTCATAGATCCAAGTACCTTCTCGGCCCGTTTTTTCGTTGACCAGGTGAAAGGGGAAGTCCATACGTTTGGGTTCCCCATGGGTTCCTTTCCCTGTTTTATCAGCACCGCGTTCAAGGATGAAATAACGGCCGAAAATTGGGTCTGCGTTTGGATCTGTGAGGCTGAATCTACTTGAGCTGATTCAATCAGAATCGACACGTAGGCTTCATCGTCAAGATCAGCTGCGCGTTTCTGGGTATGGATCAAGGCAAGCATTTTGTTTCTAGTTGCGTTGGTCATTTCTTGTACACTCCCGTGTAAGTGCATGCTTTACATGCCGGTCGGCCATAGTGGGCGCATTTCACGCACCTCGAAGGTCGGTAATTCTTATCCATGGCTTATTTCTCTGGTACGTAAACAGGAATGATGCCTTCCGGAAATACGAATAACCAATAGACGTTAGCTTCATCGATCAAGGATGATTCAGGCGGGAAATACTGAATGGCCATGGCTTCTTCGCCGAAGATTTCATTCTTGATGCGCTGCAAGTCTTTCCAAAAAACTTCCCGCCCAGCATGGAAAGGAACGATGTATGCGAGCTTCGCGATGCACTGTGAAGTTATGGCGTTATCGTTGATCATCACCGTAAAGTGATTGTTTACGAAAATCCGCGTCGCCCAATAAGGTCGAGCCTCTCTTTGTTCTCGTATTTCCTCGGGAGTAAGCTGCTTCAATGGAACATAACCAAGCTTAGCCCGACCGCGTGCAAGGGCTTTACGTTGTGATTTATTCATTATTCTTCCTCCCTGTATTTCACTAAACCTTTTTTCTTCGCATAGAACAAGGAAAATGGATAAATGATAATTGTGATTACTGAGAACAGTGCCTTTCCGGTAGCGACGAGGACGTCAACACCACATGCAGAATAAAATCCATCCCCTATAAGCCAAACTTTTAGGAGAGAAAACAAATGTTTGAATCGTAATGCGGACGCTATAAGAACCTTTTTCCACGAAGGGTTGATAACTTCGTAATCTTCATCATCGTTCTCTGATAACGGCATCGGTTGGCCCCCCTTACGCCAGCTGCTCAAGCATGGCAGGCGTGATGGTGTTGAGTCCGGACGCGCGGCCGATCTTGGCGAGAGCGTTCGAATCGTTGGCTACGGTGCGGAATCCGCCGCGGGCTCGGCGCGCGAGGGTTTCGGCGGTGTGGCGATCAATGGCGATACCGCAGGCGGCCTGATAGTAGGCGGCTACGTCAACATCCTTGACCGGCTCGAAAAGAACGATGGGCTTGCGGATCCGGGATTTGAGTCGTGGCACGTTTTCCATCTTGCTTTTCAGGCCTTCCTCTCCTACGAGCAGGAAGGGAACCTCGCAGCGCTCGTTTATTCCCCGGATCATTTCAAGGTGGGGAATCGGGCACTTATCGGCTTCGTCGATGATGATAAGGCGGCGGGAGAAGCGGCACGTTGCTTCAATGGTCGCGATGCATTGGCCGAAGCTGTAGGGGCGCACGTTGGCGATCGCGTCGCAAATGTCGCGGAGAAGCTGCACCTTCGTGGTTCCGTCTACGTAGAGCACGTAGGCCGCGATTTCGTTATTCTGGACGTACCATTTCGAGGCGTGTGTTTTTCCGCGCTCGGCCGTACCGATCGCCATGCCGAGGGAAGAACTCAACGAATTCTCCGGATCGGAAAGATCGTCGGCGAGGGACGTGAACTCGGACACGCTTTTCGTGGTCACCAGCACGTTGGTGTTTACGGTGAATGAATCGGGTATACTGATGTTGTATCCGGCTTCCGCGAGGAGCTTGATTATCTCGTCTTCCTTTTGCTCCCAGGCGGGGTATGTCTGGGAGCATACTTTTGATATGGTCGATTTGTCGCAATTCGCGATCTTCGATGCGTCGCCCATTGATAGCTTGTTCGATGCAAGAATTACTGCAAGACTCATTCTTTCCTCCGTTTAGCTTTTATTGAACCTGATGAACGATTCCCAATACTGGGTTTCGCTTTCGGTCATTCCCGCCTCGTAGGTTCTCCTGAAGGTGGAATCGATTTCGCTTATCCTGTCGCCGTTGATGAAAGCGAGAAGGATTGCCTGGTACCGGTCGCGCGGGCTTTTATAGACCACGCGGGCCAGCGTTTTCGTTTGCGATTCGGTCTTGATTAGGGACGATACCTCGGCGTTGAACTCGGCATCGGTTTTCTTTGGTTCCGATTCAGCCATGGTGAGCTGCTTGGTGGTGACTTCCGAAGCGGCGGTCACTGCGGCCGAGGCTTCAAGTTCCCTGCGCTTACCGAAATCGTTCACGACGCGGCCAGGGAGTACCGGGGCGACGAACTCCTTATAGGCTGACCGGACCGGGTGCATATTCGCCCGCTTGTTTGCGATCGCCTTCGCACCCGCTTCCTCGTCGAACATCGCGACCTTTTCCACCTGGGTGAGGAATATCGTTTGTTGGTCCCTGGGATCGATAGCCCATATTCCGCCGCCAGATTCAACGTCGTCCGGATCATAGCGCAGTTCCACCGTTTTTTTGTCGAGGGATACAAGGTTTCCCCGGTTGGCCCTAATCATCTCGGTCGTGAGGTTCGGACCAACGAAAAGACGGTTCATGAGCTGCACCCGGTCACCGCGTACCTTCGCGTTATCTTTCTCCAGGAAGATGTACTTCACGTCGGCCTCTGGAATACGCGTCGCGGTGAAGCCTTCGATGGCCACGGCATAATCTAGCTCGGCAACGGGCGAGCGCTTGAGCGTTCCGTGCTCGCGTTCGTGGTAGATCCTGATCGCCTCCATGACCTTCATGGCGAATTCTTCCACGTTCAGGATGTACCCATTCGACTTCTGCCAATTCAGTCGCCTGGTAGCTTCCTCTTCCTCTGGGGCGCTCATGCCCATTTCCCGGATATATCCGGGAAGGCACAGGTCGCGCAGGATCTGCTCGATGGTCGAGAAGAATCGCTCAATAGGTTTGGTCTTCGCGTTCTTGACGGCGGCGAATATGCGACGATGGCGCTTTTGCCACTCTACGCGCGAGGGAACGATGTCGAGCGTGTTGCCGAATTCATCCTCTACAACGTACTGGCTGTCCCCGGTATTGAAGGCCTCTGCTTCGTCCTGAAAACGCATGCCATACATGAGGAGCTGCTCTACCACGTGATCGGCGAGTGCCGACTTTTCGGAAGAACCGTTATCGTTGTAAGTGCACTCGAACTTGCCGTAGAGCATGACCCCCATCCGAAGCGCCCGGAGTACGGTCCTGGTGTTGTAGTTACGGTCGAAGGCGATGCCATAGACAAGGCGAGTTCGCATGTCGAGCCAGAGATAGCATTCCGGCCGATAGAACGAACCATCAACGTCCTGGACCCAAAAGTCAAAACGGTGCTGGTCTCCTACCACCATCTGGAAAGGCCTGAGCTTGGAGAGGTCGCGGGCAATGTAGAACATGTTGTCAAGCGCCCGATTCCCGCCGGTAGCGTACTTGATCAAGGCCGGGTTTATATCCCGCGCATGACCGTAGGCTGACGCTTCCTGCCCGATCTTCCAGCCCATTTCATTCGCCTTTCGAACGGTCTCCCGGTAGGCGTTCCTGACCGTGCATGCCCCTACCTCGCGGATAGCAGCAAGAAAGAAGGCTCGAAAGTAGTCCACGGCTTCCTGATCCCAGGCATAGAGCCCTCGACCGGACTTCCGTTTCGCCCGCGGGCTGTATCCGTACCGGCCGATTTCCTCTACGTACCGCTTAACGGTGCTCGCCGACACCCGAAATCTCTCGCCAATTTCACCATAGGCCTGTTCCTTCGACAGAAGCAGGTCGCGGCCTTTCCAGGCATCGTACACCGCTATCTTAATCGCGTGTTTCCGGTTCCCGGAAAGCGCGAATCCGTCGAATCCTTCCATTACTCCACCGCCTCACGACTTTGATCCTGCATGTCGTACTCCGTAAGCTCGTTGACCAGGTCTTTGATCGCCATGCTCAGGTTATAGGCAACCTTGAGCCGGTTTTCGGGATCGTTGAACGTGAAGAAAAACGACTTGACCGTGCTTTGAAGGTCAGCTTCGAGAATCTGCTGATCGGGGGTCATGGAGAATCGGCGCAAGGTCTTCGTATTTTTCGCGACTTCGGAAAGGTAGTCGCGCTTGGGCTTTATCGAACCGATGCGGCGGCTATGCATTTCCATGGCGAGCTTGTGGATCCGCTCGTTGGCGAGACGTTTCCGTAGCTCTATTTCGTCCTCGTCGGTCCAGCCCTCGGGCTTTGTGCCCGTCGCGCGGTAGGACGCTATTCTTTCCTCTCGGGCATAGCGTTCGGCTGCGATTTGCTCGGCGTCTTGCGCTGGAGGCCGCTGATCCATCAGGATATCCTCTCCTGAGTCGGAAAGCTCAGCCGGTACGAACATGGACAGCCATCCGTTAGCGGTTCGCTTCGATACGCCGATCGCGTCGCAATAGTCGGCCCAGGTATGCTGGATATAATCCGGGGCGTCCGGGTCTTTGCGTTGGCCGGATTGCCCATTCAACGCGTCGCGGGCCAAGTACAGTTCCCTGGCGATCTCTACGGTAAGTCCCTTCCATTTCATAACCTTGGGCGTAATCTGGCGGACCGACGTGTCGTATTTCCACTTCCCTACCGCGACGACCAGCGCGGTACTGTTTTCTTCGTTCGGGGCGATTTTGTTTGGCATTCCTTAATTCCTTGCGAAATCGATGATTCTGAACGCGAACGTGATCAGGAAATTACATTTCATGCGTTCGCCCAGTTCCTTGATTGCTATTCCCGTCCGATAAAAGAATCCTTTCATGGTGTTCATCCTTTCCCGGAGCCGGACGTCCAGATCGGCCCCGGATGATCTGGAATGGTTTACAGCTTGGCGATGTCGAGGTTAATGAGTTCGTACTCGCCATCTTCGTTTCGTTCGTAAGTTCTGATGTACTCTTTGCTGTCGATGCGTTGTATCGAATCGGAAATAGCGTCCATTGCCTTTGCCCATCTTTTATCCTTGATTTCAAGGCGGCGGAGTCCGAGTATTCTCGAAGTATTGATCTTTCCCGATTTGCCAACGTAGAAAGCGTCGTTTACGAGAACCTTAACCTCGTCGCGGGACCCCCCAACCCAATCTTGAATACATTCGTCAATGAGAGCCTTCGCGACTTGTAAGCGCTCGTCGAATGAAATTGATTCATTGACCGCTACCAGCACACGGTATTTTCCGTCGTAGGAAGTAAGCTGGAGATTTCCTTTACTTCCCCCGAAGGATATGCCGTATTTCTCGGCGCTCAGATCGCAGAAAGCGCGGATATCGTTGAACATGGCACGCTTGAGTAGTACCAATGATTCAGATATCGTTTTCGTTTTTTCGATGATCTCGTTCACCAAATCATCTCGTGCGAGATCGATTTCCTTGATCATTGTCTCGGGATCGAAACCGCCTTTACTGTTCCTCCGGTAACCTGCCGGAACGTTCATTTCCATAAGAGGCTCCTATTTCTCGATATATTCGAACCCGTGCGGGTCCAGAAACCTGTTGGTGA
Source organism: Spirochaetales bacterium (assembly GCA_003246765.1). Classification (GTDB taxonomy): domain Bacteria; phylum Spirochaetota; class Spirochaetia; order Treponematales; family Treponemataceae; genus Teretinema. The sequence continues at coordinate 24,623 of QKDA01000027.1, forward strand.
TTTCGACGAGGGAACGATCATTCGCGACCTCGTCGGAAACTTCGATTACGGCCCATTTCGAGCAGAGTTTGGTCCAATAGCGGTATATCTCCGCGTTGGCCGCTTCCAGGCACACGATGTCGAGTTCGTTTACCGGGGCTTCCATGTGGACGATGGGGATACCGAGGGCGTCGGCGATCATCAGTTCGATGCGCGAGCCGCGTGAGCACTGCCAGCCAGAGAGGACTGCGAGGCCGTCGCAGGTGATCAACTCGGCTATGCAGGACTTCATGTAGTCGGACCATTTCGGGGCTTCCAGATGGTCGAGGCGTAGCGAGGTAGGATTAAAAAACGAGAATTCCATCCCATTGGCGCAGGCTCGGCCCCTGATGTTCGATTCGACCGTCGCGAAGTGCAGGCGGTATTCGTCTTTTTGTCTGCCCGTAATAGGGCCTGAAAGGTAGATTTTCTTCATGGCGAGGTTTTTACTCCTGGAAAAGTTTTTTGTTGAACCCGGCGTCCATTTCGGCAAGGGTTTCATCGATGAACGAGGGGGAATGCCCGGTGCGCGTGGCGAAGGTGAGCCCAAGAGCCGCGGCCATCTGCAATCCGTCAAAGGACATAGAGGCCACGGCTTGTGTTATCTCCTCGGCAACAAGCGCCCTGGACGATCGGTCCATGAAAGCAGGGCGTTTGCCCATTTTATAGACGCTCATTCCAGTACATCCTCGTTCATTATTTTGAGGCAATCGGAAACAATCGTTTCAGATAGTTCCGCTTCTATGGCAAGATTCTCAACGCATTTTGAAACATCGAGTAAATCAAGTGATCGTTGGGCTCCTATCACGCTCCAAAGTTGATTCGGTGTAACCTGGTATTTTGAACCGGGAACTGACTCATCTCCGTCAAGCACGTGAAAATGGTTTATGGGGTCCTCTCCATGTTCGAGACACCAGCGAATAAACTCGCGTTGAGTTGAAAGGATTGCGTCATCACCGCACCAAGGGCAGAAACTCAGTTTTGCGTCAGGTATGACAGAAGTATCGATAGAAAAGAACTGTCCACAGGATGAGCAGAAGTATTCGTATCCGTTGGCGAAGGGCTTCGCCCAGGGGTCTTTCGGAGCTTCGTTCATGACGCCCTCCGTTTGGTCCTTGCGGTTGACCGGGGAACGGCATGGGCGAACTCACGAGAAGCGGCACGGGCTTCGGAAACAACGTCGTTCCATGAAGGCTTGCCAAGAAGGCGGGCTATCTCGGCTTCGATGCGAGCGGAGCGTCGACGACCGGACACAACAAGGCTTATTGTCCCGCTTGTAACAGAAAGATTCCGTTGAATATCAACTAACTTGAATCCTTCACGATTTAATAGGAATCGAATATAGATTCCTTCCTTTGAAGACGAGCGAAGGCGTAATTTCGCCTTGCTAGTTGGGTTAATCCCTGATAAACTCAAAATAGCCTCCTTAACCGGGGTTGTCTGGAATCGGGCTGGTTCCGCCAAGAAGTAAGCCCGATTCCTTTTTTATCTACTCAAGCAAGTTTCCTTGCTTGCCGATGTTCTGATTATCGGACAATATATGTCTTACGTCAAGCATATTTTGTCTAATAAACAGAAAAAAGGACATTGCATGGCTGAAACAAAAACTAGACTGGCCATTTTCAGGGAAACACTCGGTATTAACCAAACTGAACTTTCCAAGAAAATAGGAATTCATCAACGAAATTGGTCAAGATATGAGAGTGGCGATGTATCACCACCAGAAGATGTCTTATTAAAACTTGCATCTTTAGGGTTAAATTTACATTGGTTACATACAGGCGATGGCGAAATGATGTCAGAAAATAACAAGCAAACTTCTTTGCCTTTTGCTATGCAGTTTTTTCCCACCAAAAAGCAAACTTCCTTGCCTATTAAAAACGAAGCATTCGGAGATATGCCGATAATAGAGGGTGATGTTCCTCGTGGACTTGTTATCCCCATCCTAGATCAGGCTGTGTCTGCTGGATACGGTAAGGGGCTTGAAGACGAGGGATTCCCAGACAGATTTATTACCGTTCCGAGAGATTTGGCACGGTTTAAGGCCCTGAAAGCACTTCCTGTCCAGGGTGACAGTATGTCGCCTACCCTCCATGAAGGTGATCTGGTAGTCTGCGACTCAGGAGGCTGGAGCGGGGATGGTATCTACGTTATAAAAACGCAGGAATCGGCCTACGTAAAACGTGTCGTGCTTACATCGAAGGGATACACTGTTATTAGCGACAACAAGGCGTACCCTACCTACTCCGAAAGCAAGGAAGACGTGGATATAGTCGGAAAGGTGCGCTGCGCGGTCGTAAGATTGAAATAAAATAGAGGAGATCAAAAGATGAAGAAAATTACTCTGGTATTTATAATGGTAGCCGTAGGAGTCTTAGCCTTCTGCGCAGGGAACAAAGAGCAAAAGCCGTACGAAATTAGCTTAGGCGGAGATCTAAACACTTTCGCAGAAGCTGGTACTGTTAATGACCAAGCCCTTGCAGCTGGCTTCTCATCTATTGGGCTACACCTCCAAACCTCTCAGTATTTTACTGATAGCAACTGGGGATTTGATCTTCATGCAGCTTTTCTTTTCCCCTACTCAATGTCATTATCTGATGGTAAAACGACGATAACGACTGATACTTCAGATTTTAAGAGCATCTTTGGATCAACATTGGTTCTTGGATTCCCTTATTACTTCATGAAAAACGATACCATATCGATCGGAATAGGTCCTGCCATTAATTACTCGATGTTCTCAATGACATCTGATTATTTCGCTGGTGTGGGGTATTACTTTGGCGCAGGGTTACAACTCAATTCGCAGATAAGATTAGCAGACAATTGGTTCTTTAACGCCGGAGCCTTTGGCCTATACGATTTCTATCAGTTCTCCCTAATGAAAACGGCGTATGAATCGACATCGTCTTCTGGTAGGACTACCAGTATCCAGTGGAATCCCTATATAGGGATTGGGTACCGGATGTATAACAGGAAGGAGAACTAAAATGGAAGAATTGGTTATAAGGAACTATTCAGAAGTTATACCTTACTTTCGACATCTTTCTGAAAACGTATCATGGTTTGATGATAAAGAGGTTAGGCTCGATGAACACCTCGGTGGATTAAAGATTCACTTGAAAGGAGAACCATTTGACTCAACAATAACAACAGGATTAATGAGGGCTGTTCTCGGAATCCAAGATGCTATTTATGATGCCTATTCCTTGTATTGTTACGGTACAATAAAACGGTTATCAGATGAAGAACGAAGAATGCTTGAGCTTCGAGTTAAAATTGAACCGGGCTCATCTATTCTTGAAGTCTTTGTTAATGAAGTCGCCAAGGCGGCGGGAGATAGAATAAGATCTATGAATCCAAAACATGCTATTGCAACAGTTGCTACTATCGCAATTATTACAGCAGCAAGTGTTAATGTAAGTAAATATGTTGACGCAAAAACAGAGATAGCGCGTCTTAAAGATCAGCGAGCCTTGGTGACAGATGTCCAGAAAAATACTAGCGATGCATTAATTTCAGCACTGGAAGCTCAATCAGGTTTCTATCGTACCGTCGCAAAACAAAATTATACGGCCCTTGAAATTAATGACGAAACTATAACTCCGACTGAAATCGCCTCAATGACAAAAATTGTTCGTGAAAAGAGGCCACTTGAAAACAAGGTCTATAAAGGGCAATTCATTCTAACTGATATTCACTTTGAAGATGATACAATCTATTTGGATGTAAAAGATTCTACGACAGGTACAATAATTAAATATGTAAATGTGTTCAAAGAAATAATTTCTGAGGATGATTATAAGTGGTTTAAGGATTCAACAAATCGTCAAGCTATTGATCTCACAATAGTAACCACCGAAAAAAAAGGTAAAATAGAAAGCGCTTTTCTCCAAAGCTTCAAAAAGTAATATTTTCGTAAACAGCCCCGGATAACGCCGGGGCTTTTCTTTTATCGGGTACCCTCAATATCAGGGGGTAACCTATGAATAGAAAGAATAACTCCGCAGGCAAGGCGTACTACACCCAGCGAAACAACAAAATAAATCCGTCCGGGGCGTGCAATGTCACCGCCATGATCAATGCTCTTTCTTCCTCCGGTTGGCCGGTCGAAGAGCTTACCGAAGATGGTGTACAGCCGGAAGATTCTCTACTCAGGTTTATCATTACCGATCCCGTGTGCGAGATCGAATGGAAGAAGCTCGACCCTTCCGGGAAATACCCGCCGAACGAATGGCATTCCATCCTCGCCCGTGGCGTAAACCGGTGGATTGCGCGTATCGAGAAATTCAAGTACGCCGGAATCGTGGCACGTTTCACCGAAAACGCCAATGGCGGAATGATCGCCGACCATATCGAAGGCGGCGGGAACGTCGTCGTATCTGGCGTGTTCAAGGAGAACGGCAAGGTATTAAACCACGTCTTCGCGCTGGTTGGACTTACGAGGACCGAGGGAGGCGTGCTCAACGGCTTCACCTGCGATGACTCGTGGGGCAATTTCAAGACGAACTTCCTGAACCAGAACGGCAACGACGTTGACATGTCCCTGGAGGAGTTCAACAGGATCGCCAAGTTCTGCGAAAGCGAACGCAAGATGGCGCATTTCATACGGAGGTATGCATGAGCACCGGCGTAAAGGACCTTTCCAAGTGGGGCGTAGTTATCGGTACAGTGCTCGTGGTAGCGCTTTCCATCCTCAAGGCTTTCTGGGGGCTATTTTCCTCGGCGTCGTTCGGCCTATCCATGACCGAGATTGTCATGGTCGGCGGTTTCTGCGTCGTGGCCTGGTCTCCGGTATACGTGTCCCTCTGGATCGACAAATTTACCGGCAAGAAGGAGGCCCCATGTGGCGCAGAACCGACTTGATCCGCTTCTTGGCATTGCTGTGTGCGCTTTTCTTTTCGTCGCAGGTCTTGCATGCGGATATTGTTTTGGCCGATTCGGAACTCAAGGCGATACGGCAGGAGCTGGCGGCTATGAGGACGCAAATCGCGTTCTTGAAGAGCGACTTGATAACGCTGGAAACGCAATCTCAGGAGTTGCGGGATCGGTTGGCGACGCTCGAAACGAGGTTGCAGGATACCGCTCTGAAGTTGGAGAACTCGGAAGCATCGCTGATACAATCAATGCAGGACTTGGAGAAGATTCACGGAGACTTGGAAACCTTGAAGAAGGAATATCAAGCATTGAATCAATCCTTGACCAGGCAGAAAAAAGAAACGGGGATCTGGAGGACCGTCGCGATCGTTAGCGCAACGCTGGCCGCGATCTTCGGGGTGGCGACCTTCGCCGGGAGGTAAAAATCATGGGCGATGTTGTTTCCTTGGCAGTAGGCGGAACTGCTATTTGCGGTTTCATCGCCATCTGGATCAGGATGGGAATACATAAAGGCGCTTCTGATGCCAAGATCAAGGAAACCGAGGGACGCGTCACTAAACTCGAAACACAGGTGGAAACCATGCGCGAGGAGAAACACGCTTTCGAGAAAGAGATAGTCGAAATAATGGCGGAGGTTCGCACCAAGATCGGATTCATCTTCCAGGGGATCGCTGAACTCAAGGATAAACAGGAGAAAAACGATGCCCAAACGAAGTGATCTCATTCAGCAGAAACTCGTAACCCGCGTAATCGAGATGTACCACAAGGATAACATGAAGGTTGTCGACATCGCCGACCAGCTCAGGGCCGAGGGTTACAAGACCAGTAAGAGCGCTGTGGGCCGGGCGATCAAGCAGCATGCCGAATACCTGAAGGAAATCGAGGCGGCACGGCGAGAAGCGGAAGCCATCATCGAGGCGACCAAGCAAACCCCCGGCATGGAAATCGCCGACGCTACCATGCAGATCACGATCACCAAGCTCCTGGCCGAACTCAAATCAATCGAGGACTTCGAAGACCTTGAGACCGAGCAGGTATTAAACGCCATATCCAAGATATCCCGCGCCCAGGGCTACCTTGCCAAGGTAAAGCTCGATTACGCGAAAGGCTACCGCAAAGGGCTTTTCGACGCTGATCGCGCGGTCGGCGAGAAAATGAAAGCCCTTGGAATATCCAAGGAAAATGCCGACGCGATACGGGCTACCATTCTGGGGCTCAACGATGGAAAATGATATTGATAAAGTCCTCCTTCCGTTTCAGAAGAAATGGATTGAGGACGAGTCAAAACTAAAAATATGGGAAAAATCCCGTCGCATAGGCGCTTCATGGACCGAAGCGCTTAACGCAGTTTTGCATTCCATGATCGAAAACGGAACGTCGACCTATTACATGTCCTACAATAAGGATATGACCAGGCAGTTTATAGACGACTGTGTTTTCTGGTGCCGTAACCTTCAGATAGCGGCCATCGAGCTTGGTGAGGAAATAATCCGAAGGGAAGACGAAGACTTCACCGTATTCCGCATTCGGTTCGCGAGCGGTTGCGTCATAGAGGCGCTTCCGTCTCGCGCCTATTCCCTGAGATCCAAGCAGGGCCGTATCGTTCTGGATGAAGCTGCCTTTACCGACGAATTCACCGAGGTGATAAAGGCCGGTCTTGCGCTCCTGATCTGGGGCGGCTCCCTTACCATCCTTTCGTCCCATAACGGCGACGATAACCCTTTCAATCTTCTCGTGAAGGATATCCGGGAAGGAAAAGAAAAGGGATGGAGTATTCACCGGGTCACCTTCCTGGAGGCGGTAGAGCAGGGACTCTATCGGCGTATTTGCCTGAAATCGAAGCCCCGGAAAGAATGGGATTCCGAGGAAGAAAAAGAATGGATTGCGGAAATCCGCGGGATCTACAAGGATAACGTCGAGGAAGAGCTTGACGTGATCCCCCGTCGGGCCGGAACCAAGTATTTCCCGCGGGCGATGCTCGACCAGTGCATCGATGCCGGTGTTGAACTCGTTCGTCTTAACTGTCGGGACGATTTCATGTGGGAACGCGTTGAGAAACGGGAAAAGTTCGTGCGCTCATGGTTCATGACCGAAGCCGCTCCCATTCTGCGGTCCCTTGAAGGGCGTGTCTTTTTCGGGCAGGACTTTGCCCGCTCCGGTGACCTTTCATTTATCTGGCTTGCCGAGGAAGCGACCCTCAAGGACCTTGATACCCGACTCCTCTTTGAGCTGCGGAACGTTCCGTATGATCAGCAGTGGCAGATTATACAACTTATAGTAGAAACCGTGAAAGAGTTCGGCGGCATGGCGCTAGACGGACGGGGAAACGGCCAGGCCCTTGCGGAGATCGCGAGCCAGCAGTATCCCGGATCAGCCGTGTGCGTGATGCCTTCGCGACCCTGGTACGCCGAATGGTTCCCGAAGCTCAAAGGCAGGATCGAGTCACGTGAGTGGATCATACCGGACGACGAATATATCCTCGGAGACTTCGGGGCTGTATCGTACAAGAACGGGGTTCCGATGATCGTTGATCGCGTATCCGACCGTACCAAAGCGGAAGGTGGAGCCGGTGGAGCCCGGCACGGTGACGGCGCGATCGGCGCGGTGCTGTGCCTTCACGCCTGGATGGAGTGCTCAGCGCTGGCCGCCCCCGTCGTCGTTCCGGGCACAAGAAGCCGGGCTAATATGTTCCGTGGTTACTGAGGAGTAAAGTATGGCACGGACCGCAAACATCAAGTCGCGCGTTATCGATATTAACGTTTTCCGCTCGATCGTTTCCCATCTTGAGGATACGGACGCGTGGCTTTCTTCCGTAGGGGAAAGCCAGTCGGTATTTACCGCGATGATGGACGACCCGAAGGTTGAATCCCTCGTAAACAACCGGAAGGACCGGGTGCTTCAGATGCAGGGATCGTTCACCGACACGAAAAACAAGATGGTAAGCGAAGCGTGCGCGAAGCACCTCGGCTTCAATACCTTCCAGAAACTCAACCGGGTCCTTCTCAACGCCATCCCGTTCGGTATCGCCCTTTGCGAAGTGAACTGGGAGCTGAAGGACGGATTATACGTTCCCGAGTCTTTTACTCCAATCCCGAGAACCGCGATTTCATTTCCCAATTACGCATCCGATCCCTTCACCCCATGGCTTTCGGCCACGAGTAAGCCGCTCAGTGATCCTTTCAAATTCATGGTTCACCGGAACGATGCCGGAGACGGTAACGTATGGGGGCGCCCGGCCATTCGCTCATCGTACTGGGCGTGGAAGTTCAAGCGCCTCGGTTTCAAGTTCTGGATTATGGCTGCCGAGCGAATCGGCGTTCCTTCCATCCTCGCCATCTTCGAAGCCCGTACCGACACTGACGCGGATGCCCGCGCAAAGACCCTGAACAATCTGATGGCCGAAATTGGCAGCGGGAGCACCGGAGCCCTCGGCAACGTGAAGGATATCAAGGTGGTGGAAAGCGCCATCGCTGACTTTGAAAAGATCGTGGATACCTGTAACGCCGAAATCGCCTATGGCATTACCGGACAAACCCTGACCACCAATCAGGCAGAATACGGCACGAAGGCGCAAGGGGAGCTTCACAGCAAGACCTATGATTCCACTACCTTCGGTGACGCATACCTCCTCCAGGAGACGGACCAGCGCCTGGTTGACTGGTTCTGCGAGATCAACTTTCCCGGCGAAGAGGTTCCGACCTATGATATAGATTCGACCGACTACGCCCCATGGGAAATCGTCAGGGACGCGATTGACCGCGGGGTGCCCGTTTCCCTTTCGTCGCTCTACGAGAAGAACCATCTTCCCAAGCCGAAAAACGAAGCCGATACCTTCTTGAAACCTGCGGGTTCCCCTGCGCCGATGTTCAGCGACCGAGGGAGCAACCGGGATTCTTTTTTTTTTCGGACGAGGCGGTAAAGAGCGAGATCGCTAAAGCTGACCGACTCGACTCTATCGACGATCACGCTCGGACGTTCGTATCCGGGAGTTTCGCGCGGAGACTCCGGGGCTTTATCGATCAGATTATAGAAAAACCTGACTTGCTCGATTCGGTTGAAGCGCTTCCGGTTGACTGGGAAGCAGCGATCGCTACGGCCGACCTTTTTACCCGATCGATTCTCATGGGCATCGATCACGCTCTTCCCACTTCACATAACTTTGCCGAGGATATCCCGGTGGAAGTGCTTTCATTCGAGGAAGCGGTCAAATACATGCGATCCCGTCTACCGCTTTCAGCTCGCGAGTACTATGAACTCGACGACAAGATGCGGTACCGTGCCTTCGCCGTTTCCCGGCTTGCCGACGCCGATGCCGTAGCCCAGGTAAAAAAGTACCTTCAGAAGAGCCTTGACGAAGGCGGAACGCTCGATGACTTCCGTAAGTTCACCAATGAAGAGCTGCTTGACGCGACCGGGCTCGGCCAAACCGCCGGATGGTACTGGGAAACGGTATACCGCACCAACGTGCAGACGGCTTACAACGTCGGCCGGGCAATCGGTTTCGATTCGGCGCACCCCATCGCCCTTGAACTCATCGGCGTAAACGACCTCAGGCAAACCGAATTTTGCCGAAGTGTGACCGATCCACCGTTCCGCCGACCCTATGGGGATACAGTATGGGAAACCATGTGGCCGCCCTTTCATTTCAACTGCCGCACGACAGTTCGGGGGATTTATGACCAGGAAGAGATTGACGGAGAGGGTGGTCCTGACAGGTTCTACACGATCGCTGGACAAGATGCCCCGGAACCAGGATGGGGTTCAAACCCGCTCGACGGATCAGACTGGTGGGAGATGACCCCGGCCATGAAGAAGCGGGCCAAGAAAGCGAAGATCGACAAGGAAATCAAGAAAGCCCGTGAAGTCCTTGTGGAACAGCCGAAAAAGCTGGAATACCGGGAATCCCGGACGATCGCCGAGGCGAACAAGTTCGCGCGTAACGACCTTGGTCTGACCGGTTCCAGTTACTCGGGTTGCCACGTAGAAGCCGCGAATGAATGGAACCGGTCCCTTGTCAAGAACCTGAACCAGTTCCCGGAAGTCCAGGGCTTGCGCTACGTGGGATCCTTCGCCGATGCGAAAAAGAAATATACCGCTGCAAGAACCGAGACACTATTGGAGAAACTGAAAGCAGATTATCCAGGGTTCAGTGAAGAGACGCTGCGAAAGAGCGCCAAGAAGATGGCCAGGAAAGCGGCGGAACAGACCTATGTTTCATCGGCCCATGGACTGATGTATTACGGTGACATTGACGAGATCAAAGGTATCGCGCTCAATGACCGTCTTGCCTCAAATCCGGAATGGCACCGAATGCTGCGTAAACGAGAGGTCAATAATAGGTACAAGGTCATCGGAGGGGATAGCATCGGGGCGATCGCAGATCATGAGTTTGGGCACGTTCTGGACAACTGGCTCGACATCAGCGATAATTCCGATGTGCAGCGAATTTTCTCCAAGCTCAAGGCCGATGACGGCGTGGAGTTGCTTTCGGGTTACGGGACTTCAAACATTCATGAAATGATTGCCGAAAGCTGGGCAGAATGGCGGAACAATCCGGTACCGCGAGAGACGGCAACGAGCGTCGCAGAAATAATCTTGAGGAGGTACGCCGAATGGAAAAAGCAGAATTCATAGAGAAAGCCGGAGCGGCTGGTGCCGACCAGGAGTTTATCGATTGGGCTATCAAGTTCCACGAGGAAGACGGGGGCGAAGGTTTTCATATGCCCTACGAGATCATCCTTGATGAATACCAAGCGACCAAAAAAACATATGTTTCCTGACGATCTACCGGCTGCCTTCAGCCGGTTTTTTTATGCCCAAACCGGGGCAACCCCGGAAAATCATCTTTTCGGCCTCACCTGACGGCTGGGATATCAAGCAAATACCCCCTTTTCAACGATAATTCACCGTTGAATGGCAATTTTCCGTCAAAATGCGTCCATCCGGGCGTTTTGCTTCCTGACCCCCTCTTAAAATCCATTTTCGGAATTTTACCTTTTCCCTCATTTCTCCCCAGAAAAGCCCGTCATGCACCCCCTCGTGAGAAAGTATCTACGAGGAGGTTGAGACGGTGAGAAAACTCAGAACCCTGCAGCTTGCCCGCGTGGGAAAGTTCGGGCAGGACGGAGCGGAAATTACCAAGGCCGACCTCGCGGAAGTAGCCGAAACGTTCACCCCGAAGCGCCCGGTCACGGTCGGGCATGACGGCGCGAAGACGGATATGGAGCCGAAGTTCGGCGACGTGTTCGCGGTCGCGCTTGCGGAAGGCGGGAACGTACTCAACGGCGAAGTCGCTTTCCGCCCCGAGGTGGAGGGGCTTTATTCCGACGGGTACTACGACGGGTGGTCGGTTTCGATCCCCCGACGCGCTTCCGACGGGAAACGGTATCTTCACCATCTCGCGATTCTCGGCGCTACCCCGCCGAAGATTCCGGGGCTGGAAGAACTGTCCGCGGTCGACATCAACTACGGCGACGGCGATGTCGTCGCGAACTTTCAGTTTTCGGGCAAGATCCCGGAGGAGGAAGAAAAAGTGGATCCTAAAGACAGAAGGATTGCTGATCTGGAGGCTGAAAACGCAGCCCTCAAGAAGAAACCCGCCGAGGTGGCACCGGTTGCGACTCCGGCGGCAGAATCGGCGTCTGCCGCTGACGCTACCAAAGACGCGGCGTTCGCTGACCAGATGAAGAAGATGTCGGGTGAGCTGCTGGAAAGCCGCGTGAACAACTTCGAAGGACGGATCAAGGACAAGGTGCCCGCCGGGATACTCCCCAAGGCGCGGGAGCTTGCCAAGCGGATCGGTGATTCCGATGCATTCGAGTTCGCCGACGGCGACAAGAAACGCAGCGCTCGGCCCATCGAGGTTCTGGAGGAAATCCTTTCCGCCTGGCCCCAGATGAATCTCGGCCCGAGCGACAACGACTATTCGGACGCGAAAGGCCCCGACGGGAAGCCGATCGACTGGAACGCGCTCGCCGCCAAGGCGTAAGGCGATAAGGAGGAATCATGGTAGCTTACGAAAACACGGAAACCGCCGCAGGCGATCGCGGCGTGGTCGCACCGGGGCATCCCCCCATGCTGGATACTATCGTCCTTACGGACGAGACGGCAGTATTCAACGCTGGTACGGTCTTGCGAAAGTCGACCGGCGTCGATACCTACGAGGCGGCGGCTCCGGCCGATACCTTGGTCGAGGGCGCGACGTGCGTTCTCATCCAGGATACCGACGGTAAGAACCCGGAGTACCAGGGCCTTTTCCACGGCATGGTCGTTTCCGGCCGCCTCATCGACGCGAGCGGAGCCGATCCGGTCGCGGCGGGGGACACGCTCAAGGGGAAACTCCCCGCCATCGGCATTCACCTTACCCAGCTTTTCGTTGGGGAAGAGCAGTAGGAGATAGAACATGCCCATCATCATTAAACCCGAAGACGTCGCCCGAGTGATCAGTGCTGCCGCCCCGGAAACTTCGAACGCCCGCAAGTATTTCACCAGGGCGATCAACCGGAACTCGACCCAGATCGCGATTTCCGACATCAAGAAGACCGTGGGGAATATCCCGGTCATCGCCCGCGGCGGAAACGGCGTTCGCCCGACCCACCGCGCCGACGTTACCGCCGTGATCCCCATGGCGATCGAGATCGACGACGTGCTCACCGCCGTCCAGATGGACGAGTACGAACGCGCCACCGGGCTCGGCAAGCAGCAGGTTATCGATACCCTTCTCGGGTACTGGTTCGAAGTCGTTCGCCGCACCACCCGCGCTCTTTGCGCCCAGGCTCACAAGGGAAGCATCGATTACATGATGCAGGCCGGTGACGAGATGGTACGGTACCAGGTCGAATACGGCACCGTGACCGGTAAAACCGACGCGACGGCGGTCGCGAGCCTCAAGGCTGGCCAGATCATCACGGCGATGGAAAGCCTGATCGACGTGATCAACGGGAACGGAATCGGCGGGGACGTAGAGTTCGTGGCCGAATCGTCGGTCTACTCCCAGCTCATCGAGGTCGCCTCGGCCCAGAAGAGCCTCCCCGTGACCATGGGTAGCGGGTTCATCGATTTCGGCGGATACCGGGTCATGCGCGACAACGACGTATGGCAGGATATCGCGGAGAACGGCACCAAGAGCACCAAGCGTATGCTCGCTACCGGCGAACTCCTCGCCCGCGCGGTCAACGCCGGTCAAGAGCTGGATTTCCTCCGCGTGGACGACACTGTCGCCCGCGAGGCCATGCCCATGTACTCCTTCACCAAGGAACGGAACGACCAGCGCGGTACCGACCTCTACGTGAAGTCGAAGCCCTTCCCCCTCGTGAACGTGAAGGGGCTCGCGGTCATGAAGTTCGGCGCGTAACTGGACGCGTACATAACAAGGCCGTCCGCCGTCATCCTGGCGGGCGGTCAATTTCAAATCGAATGAGGAAAACTACATGAATACCCTTTTTGCCTTCCTTGCCATCGTTATCACCACTTCAATCTTCGTGATCGCCTGCATTCAGGTTGCGAACAAACTCGGCCCTGTTTTTTCCAGGGGCGAAAGAATTGCCGGAACGCTCTTGGATACTAGGACTTCCAACGCGATCGAAACCGATCCGATTCAGGATCAGTTGACGGCCCTGGCCGACCGGCTCGATCATCTTACCGAACTATTGGTCGCCGTTCTCGATATGGCGAAAATCGAGGAACAGGCAGAACAAGCCGCCGTGGCGTCACCTCCCGTTTCTTCCGCTCCGAAAGCTGCGAAGGGAGCAGGACAGGCTATTCGGCGCAGACCCGCACCGGCCCCCGCCCGTGTCGGTAACGGAAGGCGAAAAATTACCGCGCCCACGGAAGGCGCTCCCGCGTGAAAGACGCGGCATAGAATGGGGATGGCCAGTAAAAGGCCATCCCTTTTTTTTATTTTAAGCTGGCGATGAAAAGGACGGTGACTATGACCGGAAGAAGGATAGCCGACCGCGAGGACGGTCGATTGGACGGAATCGAACCGGGAGACTATTGGCGGAATACCATGAACGGAAAATTTTACGCCGCCTGCCCGGTCCGTGATTCGAATGGAGGCTTGGTGCTCGGCGGGCTCGGAAAGCATCAGATCACGGAGCACGAAGACGGAACTATTACCGTTTCTCCGTCCATCCTGGTTATGGGCGGACCTGGATTAACCGAGGAACTATACCATGGTTTCCTGGAACGTGGCGTCTGGAGGAATTAATCCGGGGAGGATGAAGAAATGGCATTAACGGTCGATGACGTAAAAAAGGAACTGCCCCCGCAGGACTACCGCACGATGACCCTGGGCGACGACTCAGTGGCGGAACGCTGCCTTACCCGTGCGACGCTTTGGGTTAAGGGAAAGGTTGCTTCGACTGGAACGGAGTTTAACGAGGAAGACGTGATCGTCATGGAATGCATATTGAAGCGCGCCGTGTACGAGCTGTTTTCGTTCGTGGGTCAGGAATCGCGGGCCAAGATGAAAGAGCGCGACGTGGAAGACCTCATCGAATCTTACTTCGGCGATATCAAAACCAAGAACGACACGGCCACTGCTTCCGGTTCAGGACCAGCGGCGGGGTATATTTCAAAACCGTCGGTTCCAAGGTATGGGCGTTAAGGTAGTCCATCGCCCGGCTTCTTATGCCCTGAAGCTCAAGGGCGGCCTTGGCGAAACGATGCGGGAAGCATCCCTTTACCTACAGGGAAGCGCCAACCGGAAAATCAATCGCGGAATCGGGCCTGAAAACGCGCCGCTTACTCAGGCTGTCAAGCGTGGTTCAAAGACGCTCCGGGATTCCAACGATATGGCTTCGAGCATCGCGCCTCATAACGGATCCCTTTGGGCAGACGCGAGCACGAACAAGAAACAGGCTCGGATCCTCCAGGAAGGGGGGACGATCAAGTCGAAGGGCAAAGGCTTATGGATCCCGGCAGGGTATAAAACCCGCCAGCTGATGCGCCAATTCAATGCGACCGGCCCCGGAGACCTTATCCAGAAGATGAAAGCTGCTGGATACGAAACCTTCTATACGCCGCTTTCGAAAGTGTTTTGCGCGCAAAACGGCCGACGCGGGAAACCATTCGCGCTATTCATCGTGAAATCTTCCGTGCGGATACCAGCACGGCCTTTCCTCTATATAGACGCCACGGACGAAAAATACCTCGTAAACCTTGTCCGTAAGGCCGTCATGAATAAATTGAAGGAGTAATCATGCAACGAATTCTTGACGCTCTTGCCGCTGGAATTCTCGCGCTCGATATCGAGCCGGTCTATATCCCGCAAACCGCGAAAACGACGAAGCCCCGGATGGAACTTTTATTCGCTGGCATTGAAGGAGCTGGCCAAGTCCGGGGAATAGCAAGCGCCCAAGGGTGGGAAAAGATCACCTTCCAGGCGCTTTTTCTGTCTGATGGAACGCACGACGCCTGGCTTATCAATACGATTCTGGCTTCACGAAATCTTGTGCAATTCGAAACCAATCCCATGCCGATTACCGTCGATACGGATAAGAGGTGGGATCTGAAGGCCCACTGGAAACGGCTACAGCCCGGACGCTTCGAGTATCCTGATGAAGAGGCGGGCTCCATGCCCGTGTCTTATAACGAAACGTGGCAGGTGGAACTTTCCTATCCTGCCGAAATCGTCGGATGGTTTCCGGCGTAAGGGGGAAATATGAGACCTGGCGGAAAAGACGGAACGCTTTACAGCATCGCGCGCGGGGCGGCAATCGTCGGCGGCGCTGCTACTACTATCCCGGCTGACGGGTGGTATCAGATCAAAACGAAGGCTTCGTCGGGAAGCGGATTCCCGGCGAAGGCGGGCGCGACCGGCCGCGATCTTGCCGTCGGTGACGTGTATTTCGCGAAGGCGGGACAGACAATCGTGGCCGGGGACTCGGTCGTTCCATTCGCCCTCGGCGTAATCAGCTTCGTGACCGACTCCTCGGACCAGGCGCAGGGCCAGTCCTTCGACGTAACCACGCAGGCCGATATCGCTTCCGGGGCGAGGAGCTATATTCCGAGCGCGTTCAAGGAACGGTCCGGCACAATCAACGGCTTCGTGGACGTTGACTCGCCCGAGCAAAAAACGCTCCTTAACGAGTACCGGAAGATCATCGAGGACGACGGAACGAACGTGACCGTAAACGACGCCAAGAGCGCCGACCTCGAATATATGCTTTCCAAGCGCGAGACCACCACCGTTGGCGAAACCGAACTCTGGGAATATCTCCCGGTAGTGAGCGAGTCCATCAATACCTCGAAGCCCCTCGACGGCGCGCAGCCTTTCAGCTTCAACTATAAGGTGGACGGACAGCGGAAGCCGTGCGCGTATTACCGCACCATAACGGCGTAAGGGGTATTTCATGAAGCTTACCGCAAAGCCGAGATACTGGTTTACGCCCAACTGGAAGGGGAACGCTGACTTACCCGACGGGGAGCGCGTTGAGGTAGAAATCATTCGTCCTAAGGCCGAAGACCGGGCAAACCTGGTCTTTGCCGAGACGGTACAGGAAATCGGTACCGCCGCGGGCGGAAAGGACTCTTTTGTCCGTTCCGTTTCCATCAGGACGAAGTTCAATGTACGGGAAATTCTCAACAACAACGTCGGCGGGGTGAAGAACCTGTCCGTTGACCAGGACGGAACCGAGGTTAAGCTCGAAACCGGCGCTGCCATTTCGGTAAGTACTGCCTATGGCCTCTCCAGGCTCATTGACCTCATCTGCGCTGAGGTAACCTCCGACATTCTCACGGATACGGAAAAAAAAAGTTCCTGATCGGCTTTAATCTCGTCTATTACGGGTGGGCCGGGGAGACCTGGAATCCGGTATACGACGAGAAAAAAGAAATGATCGGAGATCATGTCCTCAGGCGATCGGAGTTCAGGGAATACCTGGACTCCGATTTTTTTACCGCTTTCCGGCTATGGACCAGGTGCGACCGTTACGGTCTTCCCCATGGGGCTTCCGGCTGGCTTGAGGAGCCGGGTGCAGTGATTGAGCTGGTAGAATTGTTTGACGGGGAACGCGACCGGCTCAATTTGAAGGAGAGAAAGCGCAATGCAAATCAGTGACGAATTGAGGGTCATCGTTGAGGCGGAAGTCGAGAAGGCTATCGCCAACATGCGAAAGCTTGATGAATCGATCGGCAATACCGAGAAGCGGTCGAACTCCCTTTCCGACGCGATCGACGGTATCGCCGGTAAATCCATGATCCTTTCGGCGGCCGTCGGCGGGGCCGGGATCGCGGCAATCAAGTTCGCCGGGGATATCGAAAGTACGCAAGCAAGCCTTGAAGTTCTTCTCAAAGACGGTGACGCCGCTTCCAAGATGTTCAGGGATTGGCAAACCCTCGCCGCTGAAACGCCGTTTTCTTCAACTGACATCGATTCGGCCGGAAAGAAACTTCTCGCGTTCAATATAGAAGCCGACAAGGTTACCGATACGCTCAGGCGTATTGGCGACATTTCTGCTGGTGTCGGTTCAAGCATTTCAGACATTGCCGATATTTACGGCAAGGCTAGAGTTCAGGGTCGTCTTTTCGCGGAGGATATAAACCAGTTCCAGGGACGCGGTATTCCCGTGGTTCAGGCTCTTGCGGACGTGCTCGGTACGACCGAGGCCAACGTTAAAAAGATGGTTGAACAGGGCAAGGTTGGTTTTCCCGAACTTGAGAAGGCATTTGAAAATATGACAGGTCCCGGAGGTCAATTTGAAGGCATGATGGAAATGCTTTCCACGAAGACCCTCGGGAAATTCTCCACGGCAATGGATAACGGCAGGATGGCCATCGCGTCATTCGGCGAGATCATGCTCCCGACGGCAAACGATGTGCTTGACGTTGCGACCGAGGTATTCCAGGGTTTTTCCGACCTTGACGACGGCACGAAACGGTTCATTATTACCATGGGGGGCGTGGTTGCCGTATCTGGTCCGACAATCCTCGCGATTAAGGGTATAAATGTCGCCTTGGCGGCCATGGCCGCGAACCCCATGATTTTGGGTATAGCAGCGACCGTCGCGGGCATTGCGCTTATCGCCGCAGAGGTAAATAAACAGGCTCACGCGTATGAGGACCTTACGAACAAAATTAAAAAACAAGACGCGGAGGCACAATCGCTCATCGAGAGCTATAGTAAGGGAAATGACGCGAAGACCCTGGACAAGGAAACGACCGACAGGCTTATAAAGCTTTATCCAGAACTAACCGGACTTCTCAAATCGTACGGCGTAGAGGCAGGTGCGGCGGCGAAAGCCGTTGACCTTCTCAACCAGAAAAAAATGGAAGAGGCGAATAATAAGGAACTTGAACGTCTTCGCGCTAAGGCTGAAGCGATTGAGGATTATAAGAAACAATATGCCGACGCTCAAAAAGAGCTTGACGATTATTATTCACGCGTTGAGGCTGGTAGCCAAAAACCGCTTCAGGATGTTGAGGTTAACCGATATAAGGAAAATATCGAAGAAACGAAGCGGTACGTATCAGAGCTTCAAGGCACATATGATGAATACTTTACGACCTTGAGCGGAAACCTGAATGCGTTGGGATATAAGCTTACCGAAGATCTTCACGTGGTTAAGATTCCGGTTGAGGTAGATATATCGACTCCCGGTAGCGGAACTGGAGGTAACAACGATACCCTCAAGAAGCGCTGGCAACAGTGGTTCGAGGAAATCGCAAAAGTTGCCGAGAAAGAGTTCGGAACAAGCGGGAATAAAGCAGGAACCCTTTATATATCAGGTATCGAAACGGCTGCCGACCAGGCGAAGACAATTGCCGCAGCTCTTGGAGAAGACTTTGATATTTCCGGGGCGCTCAAGTCACAGCAGGACGAGATACGTAAAACGCTCACCAATCTCCTTTCAATCGATCCGAATGATATCGATTCCGCTTTTACTGTAGCC
>QKDA01000188.1 GCA_003246765.1 Spirochaetales bacterium
TCCCACCATTACCACCAGGATAATGACGAGGAAGAGCCCGAAGCTCCCCGCCTGCACCGCCGTGAGGATCTGCACGAAACTCCCCAGCTCGTTATTGAGGTTCGTCACGATGGTCTTGGACCCCGTGAAGTCCTCTTTTTCGAGTTCTCCCACCGCGGTTTGCGCGGCCTTGTTCACGAGCTTCTGGTAGGGCACCAGGTCGTACTTGCCCTGAAGGAGGGTGTGGAGGCGCAGGGTCTTCATGTCGAGGCTTGAATAGTCCTCCAGCACGAGTCCCAGGAGGTTATAGGTTCCCTCGCCCATGTCCGCCGCCGCGTTGAGCACGCCGAGGTCCACGTAGGCGGCATAGTCCATCTGGGTTCGGAAAATGCCCCTGACCTGAAAGGAGGCCACGTTTTGCTGGCCGTACACGGTGGAGAACTGGGCCAAAACCTCTTCTCCTATCACGGCCGGGGCGAGCCGGTTCTGTTCGGCCTCCCGCTCCGCCTCAAGACGCTTCACCTCCGCGTCCACCGCCTTTTTCAGGTCGTAGTTCTTTCCCTCCGCCTTCCATTTTATCTTCACGTCCCGTTCCACCAGGGCCTTCTCGCCGTAGGTAAGGTTCTTCTTCGGCAGGAGCCCCACGTTTTCCGCCAGGGTCAGGGAGATGAGGATGCCGTC
Organism: Spirochaetales bacterium; assembly: GCA_003246765.1. Lineage (GTDB taxonomy): Bacteria > Spirochaetota > Spirochaetia > Treponematales > Treponemataceae > Teretinema. The sequence goes on from QKDA01000188.1 coordinate 661, forward strand.
GGAGTCCGCCATGTTATCGGCGGAACCCGCGGCGAAATCGAGCTTGTCCGCGAAGGAACCCTCCTCGGCCCAGTTCACGCCGGTAAGGGAGCGGCTTACCGCCTCCCCCGAGAAGATGATCGAGGCGAGAATGCTGGTCTGCCGAGTCATGGACTTGTAGCGGATTCCCGAATTCTCCAGGGCCTCGATAAAGGCCGAGTCGTCCTTCACCATGTTGACGAGGCGCCCCTCGGGGTCCTTCTCGAGCTGCAGGAAGAAGATATGTCCCCCCACGAGGCCCGCGAAGTTCTTCTGAAGGCTCGACACGAGCCCCCCGGTAACGCCGTTGACGGCCACCAGGATGAACATTCCGAAGGAGAGGGCGCCGCCGAGAAGGATGCTTCGGCGAAGCTGGCGGCTCAAATTTCTTAAGGCTATCTTTGGCAATATCATGGGATGCTCCTTTATTCCGTGGCGATAGCCTTCAGGGGGCTGACCTTGAGGGCGATAAGCACCGGATATACCCACGAAAGCAGGGCTATCAGGGCCATAAGGGTCACCGACATGATCACGGGCTGGGCGGTAACCGTGGGACGGAGGATTTCCCCGCCCCCGAGATACCTGAGGGCGTCGTTGTCAGTGGGTATTCCCGCGCGGTTCAGGGCGAAGATGATCGCCCAGCCCGCAGCGAGACCCGCGAGGCCGAAGACCAGGGTCAAGAAAGAGGTTTCCGCCACGAAGAGGCGGGTCACGAAGGACTTTCTGGCCCCCAGGGCCCGCATGGTCCCGATCTCGCTGGTTCTCTCCATTACCGAGATTACCAGGGTGTTCATGATGATGATGATCGAGACGAAGCCGAGGATGAAGATGGCCACGTTGAAAAGGAGCTTTACGCCGGAATACACCGCCGAGTCGGGCATGGCGGACTCCCACCAGCCCTGGGCGTTCGCCAGGAGGTCAGCGTCGTCAAAGGCGGCGTTGAGCTGCTTTATCACCGACTCGGGACTCACGCCCTTCTCGAGCCTGAGGACGAGGAAATGCCAGTCTGTCTGATCCGCCCCGGTAGCGGCCGCCTGAGCCGCCGTTTTCGGGGCGCCTTCGGAACCGAGAATGTCGAACACGTTGGCGGAGGTGACCTTCAGGGGCTGATCCCGGCCGGGGGCTGCCGCCGCGGTTCCGGCGGTTTCCAGGGCGCCGCTTCCTTCCTCGGCGAAGAGGCTGTCGATATCCATCTCGTCCGAAAGGAGGGCCGTCGCGTCGGCGGGAACTTCCACCTTCTCCGCGGTTCCTCCCTGGCGTCCCATCACGTAGCGCAGGGAAGGGGCGTCGATGAAGCTCAGGGGCCACAGCCGGGTATTGCCCTTCGGGAACTTGTAGATGCCCACCACGGGCACCTCGAGAATCTTGATTCCCGCGGTGCCGAAGCTGTTGAGCTGCAGGGTATCGCCGATCTTGAGCTCGAGCTCCTTCTCGTCCCTGAGCTTCTTCCACATGTCGTACTGGAGAATTATCCCCTTCTCGCCGCCGTTGAGGAGCCTCCCCTCCACCAGCTCTATGCCGTCCATGGCGGCATAGTAATTGTCCGGCTCTATGCCGAAAAAGAGGCTGTACTCGATGCCCTTTTGTTCCAGGTTGATGAGGGCATAGGCGGAAATCTGGCGGGTGTAGGCGCGAACTCCCTTGATGTCCTGAACCTTCTCGAGCACTTGAGAATAGTCCCGGATCATGGGGATGACGGGAAAGCCCATCACGTCGTCGCTTTGGGCGCCGAACACCCCGGCGCCTAAGGTTTCCGAGGAGGTAACGAGCACGTCCCCGGTATAGTAGTCGGTAAAAATTCCCTGTATGTTCCGGATCATCGAGTCGATCAGGGCGTTGCCCGCGAAGGTGAGGGCTATGCCGATGCTCACGAGGGCGCCGATGATGAGGGTCTTCGTCCGGTGCTGAAAGAGATTCCGTACGGCGATCGCCCAGATCATCACGACCTCCTCGTGTTTTCCACCACGAGACCGTCCTTGAGCCGGACCACGTGGTCTGCCAGGTCGACGATCTTAGCGTCGTGGGTAGAGAAGACGAAGGTGGTCTTAAGGTCCCGGTTTACCTTTTTCATGAGGTCCAGGATCTGCTCTCCCGTGACGGAATCGAGGTTGGCCGTGGGCTCGTCGGCGAGCACAACCTCGGGTTTTGTGACCAGGGCCCGGGCGATGGCCACCCGCTGGCGCTGACCGCCCGAAAGCTCGTTGGGCCGGTGCTTCAGGTGATCCCCCAAGCCCACTTCGCCGATGAGGTAGTCGATCCAGTCGCGGTTTTCCTTGGTAATCCTCGGCTTGCGTCCCAAAAGGAGGGGAAACTCGATATTTTCCCGCACCGTGAGCACCGGTATGAGGTTGAAGCTTTGAAAGATAAAGCCGATGAAATCGTGCCTGAGGTCCGTGAGAGCCCGGTCCTTACGTTTGGAGGTGGGTACCTCGTTGATGTAAACCTCTCCCCCCGTAGGGGTGTCGATGAGGCCGATCATGTTCAGAATCGTCGATTTTCCCGAGCCCGAGGGCCCCGCGATGGAAATGAAATCCCCCGCCTCTATTGAAATGTCCACGCCCTTGACGGCCTCGACCACCGTCTTGCCGAGCATATAATTCTTCTTAATCCCTTCCAGCCGGACAATACTCATGTCTACCTCCACTTTTCCAGTGAAAGTATAACACCCGCCGGGTAAAAGTCTGTCCCTCAAACCATAAAAATCGGGATACAATAGGCTCATGCGCGAAACCGGTCCGGTCATCCTTTGCCTCTTCTTCATTTCCCTCGTGTGCTTTACCGCCATGTTCTACCTGTGGCGGCGACAAAGAAAACGATACCTCGGAATCGGGTGGTGGAGCCTTTACCTGGGGGGAAAAACCCTGGGCTACGCGAGCATTCTCCTTCGCGAAACGGCGCCCGAGGGGGTATCCGCCTTTTTGGGGAATCTCTTCCTCCTTTTAGCCCTGCCGGCACTCTTCAGGGGTACCCGGGAGTTCGCCGCCCGCGAGGGCAGCCGCTCGGCCCCGGCCCCCCTCGGCCCTCTGGACTCCCTGATCATTGCCCTCACCCTGGGGGGAATCCTCTGGATTTCGTTTACCGGCACGGGCACGCCGCTTCGCCACTTCGTCACGGCCCCCGCGTTCATCTGGTTCTACGGCAGGGTCGCCCTGCTCCTCCTTAGGCGGCCGGAGGGCATGAATGTACCGAGCTTTCGCTTCGCGGGCATCGCTTACGCCCTCATGATTCCGGTCATCCTCCTGCGGGCACCCCTGATCATCATGGAAAGCCGCCTCTACCGGGACCTGTCCCCGGGAATCTCGGAAGACCTCCTCTTCGTCACCCTGGCGGTCCTGACGGTGGTCACCACGGCGGCCCAGATCCTCATGGTCACCGAAAGGACCGCCTACCACCTCAACAACGAAAGGGAGCGCTTCCGTTTCACCTTCGAGGAAGCCCCCTTCGGCATCCTGCTTTCCCGAATGTCCGACGGGCGCATTCTCGACATCAACCGCGTCCTTTGCAGGATGGGCGGCTTTAAGGAATCCGACGCCATAGGGGCCTCCACCAGGGACTACGACCTCTGGGTTAACCCCGCCGACCGGGAGAGCCTTTGGAAAAGGATCTACGAGGGGGGCAGGATCGAGGATGAGGAATACGCCTTCCGCCGAAGGGACGGCAGGGAAATTCGGGCAATCGTGACCGCCCGAAAGATCCCGTACGACGGGGAGGACACCCTCATGTCCGTCGTGAGGGACGTTACGGAAATTCGGGAGCAGGAGGAAAGGCTCCGGAGGATGTCCACCCACGACTCGCTCACGGGCCTCCCCATGCGCCGCTACTTCATCGATCTCGCGGGAATCGCCGCGGCCCAGGCCTCCCGCTCGGGACGCCGTTTCGCGGTACTCACGGCGGATCTCGGGGATTTCCAGAGAATCAACGAAACCTTCGGCCACGTTCAGGGCGACTGCGCCCTCGCGGAGGCGGTTTCCCGGATAAAGGGCCAGCTCCGGGAGGGAGACAGCCTGTTTCGTCTCGGGGAGGAAAGCTTTGCGGCCCTTCTCGCGGACATTGGGGACCCGAGCGATCCCCTGCGGGTAATGGCCCGGATCGACTCCGTCTTCGAGCGCCGCTTCGAGCTCGCGGGAATAGAAACCAAGATCGCGTGCCGGCAGGGACTGGCCCTCTATCCGGAAGACGGTGAATCCCCGGAAGCCCTGCTCAAGGCCGCCAGGGCATCGTCAAAGGCGGCTGAAAAAGAAAGATCCCGTGATACACTCAAGGGATAGATGAAAAAATACGATCTCGTGGTACTGGGCGCGGGGATCTCGGGCCTTTCCACAGCCATCGCCTGGCTTTCCCTCAGGCGAGGAAGGGTTCTCGTAGTCGAGAAAGAGGGGGAGTGCGGGGGGTGCGTGGCCAGCTTCAGGAAGCAGGGCTACGGCTTCGAGACGGCCCACCTTATTCCCGAGGCGGGGGATCTTCTCGAATGGCTCGGAATTTACTGCAGGCTCGCGCGCTACCAGGGCACCCTCGCCGGAATGTATCTGCTTCGGGGCGGCGCGCTCAAGCGTTTCTCGGTTCCCGCGGACAGGGCCGCCTTTATCGGCACCCTGAAGGACGCGTATCCCCGGGACCGAGGGAACGTCGACCGTTTTTTCGAGTACTGCCGCTCGGTCTACGAAGAGCTTTCGCGGCTCCCTACCCGCATAACCCTGGCGGACCGTTTATTCATACCCTTCCGCTGCCCCCGAATTCTTGAAATCGCCGATGAAACATGGAAGGGCTTTCTCAACCGCTTCGGATTCTCGAATCCCGAGATCCCGCAGATCCTGGATATCTTCTCCCATTTCTCGAACCTTTCCGGGGACCGCTGCGCGGCCCTTCTCACGATCGCGGCCATGGAAACCTGCCTGGAATCGAGTTGGTACGCGGAGCCCTCCTTCTCGGCCCTGCCCGATGCCATGCGAAAACGGGCCGCGGAACTGGGCGCGGAGTTCAGGTTCAATACCCGGGTGACTAAAATCACCGTCCAGGGGGGCGCGGTCCGGGGGGTGCTTACCGCCGCTGGAGAGCTCATTCAGGCGGACACGGTGGTGTCTACCGTAGACACCAAGGTACTCCTGGACGGCCTTCTCGGCGAGAAGACCCTCGAGGGGTCCTGCGGAGCCTGGAGGCGTGCCCGCAGCCGCGTCCGCATGTCTCCCTCCATGCTCGAGATTCACCTGGGACTCGACGGAAGTGTCGATCTTCGGGCCCTGAATTTGGCGGGGGCCTACCACGTCCTTACCACGGGCAGCGAGGCCTACGAGGAAGCCTTCGACGCCTGGGACCGGGGCGAGGCGGCGCTTCCGGATTCCTCCGGGCCGGAGAGCTCCCGAGTCGACGGTTCGGAACCCTTTCACATGGGATTTTTCTCACCCTCCCTCCCGAAGGGAGAAACCGAGCAGACCCTTGTCGTACGGGTATATCCCGTTTCGGGATCGCCCTGGATCGAGCTTCGGGAGCGGGACCGCGAGGCATACCTGCGCGCCAAGGACGCCGCGGCGGCGCGCTGCATCAGCCTCCTGGAAAAATACGTAATACCGGGGCTCAGCTCGCACATCCTGCTTCGCGACGTTTCCACCCCCGCGACCTTCGCCCGCCGCCTGGGAAGCACCGAGGGCGCCTGCTTCGACATGCTCCCCGCCGTGAGCCAGTTCGGCATGCGCCGGCTCCCCCTCAAGGGACCCTTCGAGGGCCTCTACCAAACCAAATATAGCCACGGAATTTGGCCGGCCCTCCACGCGGGACTTCAGGTTCTGGACATCATTACCAAGGGAGCGGTCATGAGGCGGGCGGTCCGATTTAGACTGCCGGGCAGGGAAAGGTAGAACCCTCGTTTTTCATGCTATACTAAGGCCCATGATAACACCGGACATCGAGGCTATAATCGCCCAAAATATGGAAGAACTCCGCTCCTGCCCCCGGGGACTGCGCTGCGAAGCCTGCGACCGCGAGATCTGCGTGACCGTGGTCTCCGCCGCGGACTTTCCCACCGAATACGGCCGCTTCAGGATCATCGGCTTCGTGAACAACCGGGACCGAAAGGACCATATCGTCATACTCAAGGGGGAGATCGGGGACGGCGAAAACATGCTTACCCGGGTGCATTCCGCCTGCCTCACGGGGGACGCCCTGGGCAGTCTCCGCTGCGACTGCGGCCCCCAGCTCCACCATGCCCTGGCCCACATCGAGAGGGAAGGCCGCGGCCTGGTTCTCTACCACCAGGAAGAAGGGAGGGGCATTGGGCTCGTAAACAAGCTGAGGGCCTACGCCCTGCAGGACGCGGGCTACGATACCCTGGACGCCAACGTGGCCCTGGGTTTCGCCCCGGACGAGCGGGATTACCGGGTTCCGGCGGAAATGCTCCGAAAGCTCGGAATCCGCAGCGTCCGGCTCATGACCAACAATCCGGAAAAGGTGGACGACCTGGAACGGAGCGGCATCGCGGTCACCGAACGGGTTCCCCACGAACTGCCCCCCCATGACCATGACCGGGCCTACCTCGAAACCAAAAAGGAACGGTTCGGCCACCTTCTGGACCTGAACCACGGCGACCGGGACTGAGCGGCCCAAGGACGGGGGTCAGTCCACGCCGAGCCGGCGAAGGCCCTCCAATACCCCCGCCGCCGCGGGGCTCTCCGCCCGCAACACCGTCGGCAGGGAGGCGAGATCCCCGATCTCGGCGGCATGGTTCGCCACCAGGATCGAGTGAAAGCCCCGGTCGAGCATGTCCCGATCGTTTCCGGAATCCCCGGCGGTCACGATGCGGTTCCGCGGAATGCCGAGCCGCCGGGCGAGAAATTCCACGGGACCGCCCTTGCCTCCCCAGGGGGGCAGGAAATCGAGATAACGGTCGAGGCAGAGGGTGGTCTTGAAACGCCCCGCCCAGGGGGCCGTAACCCGGTCCAGTTCATCCCGAAGCGAGTCCATGCCGGAGTCGACATAATAGGAAAGCTTCGCGTGGTGCTGGAGCCACGCCTCCTGTTCTTCCAGGAAATCCAGGGATGCCAGGGCTTCCCGCAACTCGTCCCGGGGCCATTCCCTCATGACGAACTCTGCCCACTCCGGATCGGGCCTGGAGGGGTCAAAGTCCGCAAAAATCTCGGTTCCCACGGAACACACAAGCCAGTCCGGTCTCGGTAAGGGACCGCCCTCGGCTACCTCCGCCATTTCGTCCAGGGAGCGGCCGCTGTTGAGGGCAAAAACGATCCGGTCCCTGCGGGCGTCTATAAACTCCGCGAATTCCGCGAGCCCCGGATTTCCGGCCTCGGGCATATAAAGAGTTCCGTCCACGTCGCAAACCACGAGCCATTTTCCCTCGTCCATGCCATCCTCCGAATTAACCGTTAACTAACCTTGGCGAAACCCGGTTCTAACCGAAAGCCCCCATATTGAAAGGAAAGAAATACCCTCAGGAGGTACGCCATGCTTATGGAGTTCTTTATCGGAACCCGAATCGCCAGGGCCGTCGCGGACCCTGAAAGGGCCGCAGTCCTTAAAACCCTCGCCCCCGGGGAGCTTTCCGCCGGGGAACTGGAGCGGCGGTTGGGGATGACGAGCGAAACGCTGCGCGCCCACCTGGAAACCCTGCTCGAGGCGGCGCTGATAGAAACCCGAAGCGAGGGGTGTACCCTCTACTGCCGCATCTCGGAACGGTCCGAGGGCATCCTCGACAACCTGCTTGGTCCATATTATCACGGCCGGGGCCGGGAGGCCACCGGGGGAACACGTTTTACGTACTCCCCGAAGACTCTCCCTCTATAAAGGACGGGAATCAGAACCAGACCTTGCAGGCCAGGGCCGCCGAGGAGGACCAGGGCCTAAAGCGCTGTCCGGGCGCCACTTCGTAGGGTGCGGTAAATTCCCCGCCGGAAGGGCCCAGGCACCAGGAAGTCTCGAGCCTCAGTTCCACATCCCCCGCCGGGGACCAGGTTCCCTCGCCGAGCAGGAGAAAGGAGCGGTCGTTCAGGTTGACCATTCCTCCCCCCATGAGCTTCCATAGCGCCCCCTGGGTATCTTCTGCCTGAAGGGAAGCGAACAGATACGATCGGGCCAGGAGAATCGCCTCGCCGGAAAGAAGGAGGGCAGGATCATAGGCCTTCGGGGAGGCTGCGCCGGACGAGAACCACAGGTATTCCGACCGCAGTTCAAGCCCCTCCAGGGGCAGCGGGTACATGAACCCAAGGACCGATTCCGCAGCCAGGCCCTCACCCGATAGATAACGGCTCCAGGCGGGCGCGGCTTCGCCCTCCTCGGCCCCCCGCAGGGCTCCCTCAACGTACCAGCTGACGCCGTATGCGTCAAAGCCGGCGTCGGCGCCCAGCCACCACCGGGAACTCTCCCCCGCCGATACCCGCTCCCTTACGGCCGAAACCGCCAAATCCGCGGCCGCGGCGCGCCTTGACAGCCGGAAGCTCAGGGGCATGCCGTCCGCCGACAGCTCCCCAAGCTCCGGAACCGCCGACCCTGTCCGGGGAAGGGCATAGGCCCCGGCCTCGAGGTCTAGACTCCAGGGCAGGCTCAGGGAGAAGTTCAGCCCCGGAACGCCCAAGCCCGCGGATGACGGATCCCTTTCGATCTTGAGGGGCGCGATCCTCGACGTGGGATTATAGAGCCAGGCGGCCCCTCCTCCCGCGGGAATGATCCCGAAGCGCGTTCCCAGGGGCCCCAGACCCACGGTTCCATAGGCTTGATCAAGGAACATAACCCCGTGCAGATCGCTGCCCGGCGCGAGACTTCGGGGATCCGGAACCGGGGCAAGCCCAGCGTCGAAGGCGAGAGCCAGGTCCGAGGCCGCGCCGTATGAAGTCCGATACCCCCCCTCGGCGCGGAACCGGGCGAGCCCCTCCCCGCCGCCCTCGAAAACGAGGCGGGTCTCGAATTCTCCCAAACCCCGCGGATCCCCCCCGGGAAGGGAAAGCCCGAAGCGGGCTGAGGCGGAACCTGCCCAGGAAGGCTCGTTTCCCTGCGCCGACAGCGGAAGGACCGAGCACGCGAACATCGCCGCGACGGCCATAGCGATAGCGATATTCCTTTTCATGGAGTCCTCCTTACCGCCCGAGCCTGGCGGGATCGAACCGGCCCGCTTCTACGGCCAGGCCGAAACGGGCATCCAGGAGCCGCACCTCGGTGGATGAAAGCTCCTTGAGATTTTTCATGACCATGACGGTCGCCCTAGTCCGGCCGTCGAAATCGCGGAATTCCGAAAGTTCCAGGGCCTTGAAGAAGCCCCCCTTCGACTCCAGGGAGAATTCCGCCCGGAGCATCCTGTAGCTTTCCTTCTCCACGGTTATACGGACGGCATCGTAGGCCGAGGCTTCCCTTGCCCGGCGGCCCTCCAGCACCCAGGTCCCGTCCTTGTCCGCGAGCAGGGTGAAGAGGTAGTCCTCCGCCAGGGTTCCACCCCCGAGATCCTCGTAGGAAAAATCGCCCCCAATGCCCTGGACTGAGCCGGAACGGGCCTGGGCGCCGATCTTCCTGACCCTGCCGGTGGAGGGAAAGTACACCCAGCTTCCGTCGCCGACCCCGAGCACCCTCATTCCCTGAACCGAGCGGGGAGCGAGGAATTCCACCAGGGAATCCCCCGCCTCGTTCTCGGTTATCCTGAGGGAGTATTCCCTCGCGGCCCCGCCGGATCCCGAATCGATCCTCATGGAAAGGGTCATGAGGGAGCTTTCCGAGGCCTCCCTCCGGTCTACCTCCCGCACGATGCTGTCCGCGTCCTGGGCCCACCCCCCGGCTGCGGTCAAAGCGAGTAAGGCGAGAGCCAGCAAGGGCCTGAGCCGACTCTTTTGGGCAATGCGTTTCGCGTTCATGATTCGCTCCTTTTTGATGCGTTTAGATCCGGCCCGAGAAGGGCCGGCACGAGAAAGACCGCCGCCACGAAGGATGCGGCGATCCCGATGGAAAGGGTGATTCCCAGGGAAGAGATTCCCCGGAAGGTTCCGATAAGGGCCAGGGACCCGAAGCCGATGAGAGTCGTCAGCATGCTGAGGGTTAATCCTCGGGCCGTATGGGAGACCTCGTCCCGCTCCCCCCCGGACCGGGCGAAGGCGTTCACCACGTGAACCCCGTAGTCCACCCCTATTCCCACGATGAGGGGCAGGGCCAGGGCGCTGACGATGTTGAATTTCCCGAAGGAGGGCGTCAGGGCGAAGGTCCAAAGCACCGAGACGAGGAAGGACGCCGCGGAGACGAGGGTTTGCCTGAGGGAGCCGAAGCCGATGCCCACGAGGGCAAAGACCGCCAGGGCCACGAATAAGGCGACCCTGGACGCCTCCTTAAGCACCTCCCGGGACAGCTCCAAACCGAGCACCAGGGTTCCCGTCGCGCCGGGGCCCGCCGCCTGAAGAGCGGCGGCAAAGGCAGTAAAGGCTTCCTCTCCCGAAAGCCCGGCCTTGGGGACGATGCGTACCAGGTATCCCCCGCCGTCGGGGGCGATGAAATCCGAGCGGACCGACTCAGGCAGAGACTCCTCCGTAACCCTTTCAGAAACCGAAACCAGGCGGCGGTACCGGCTTTCCACGGCTCCCGCAAAGGCCTCGCTGACCGCGGATAGCCGCCGTTCCGCCTCGTCCCGGTCCGCGGCGGCTATTTTCTCCCGGACCCGGGCGAAAACCTCCTCACCGCTCGCCCCCGCCTCGCTTCCGTAAAGCTCCCGCAGGATCGCGGAGCGCTTGCGGACAGGGAGGGAATTCTCCCCCAGGGAAGCCGCCGCGAGATCTCCCAATTCGGTCACGTTCCACTCGAGGCGGAGAAGCTCCTCGATGAGGGATGGGACGATCTCGCCTTTACCGGAGTCCGATGACGGGGCTGTCCCTCCTGAGGGTCCGAGTCTCGAGCGCATCCCGGCGATTATCTCCAACCGGCGGTCCTGTTCCTCCGGAGAAGGCAGGTAATCCCCTATGGATTCCGTATACTCCACCAGGGGCGCCTTTTCGAAGGCTTTTGCCAGGGCGGCGCTTCCCTCGGCGCTTTCGGACATGGCCACGTGCTGCCAGGTGGAAATGCCGAACCGGCTCTCAACGAGGGATTCAAAGACCTGCGCGTCCGTGCCCTGGGGGCCGATCTTGCGCATGTCGAACTCGAAGGAATTTAGCCCGACCCGGGTTACCGCCGCCGCCAGCGATAAGGCCGCAAGGGAAAGGACCGCTACCCGATGCCGCGCCGCCCACAGGGAAGAGGCCCCTACGGCGCCGAACTCCAAACGGGGCCGTCTTCCCGCCCTTTCTTCGGAAGCGCGGGAAAAAAGGGCGAGCAGGGCGGGCAAAAGAAGGAATGCGGCCCCCAAGGTTGTGAGGATGCCCGTACCCGCGATCAGCGCGAACTCGCGAAAGGCCGGGGTTTTGGAGAGCAGGAGCATGTAGAAGGCCGCCGCCGTCGTAATGCCCCCTACGGCCACGGGAAACCCGACGGCGGCATAGGTCCGACCGAGCGCCTCCGCGGGACTCCCACCCTGCCGAAGCTCCCCGTCGTAACGGCTTGCCGCGTGGATTCCGAAGTCAATGCCCAAACCCACCAGCAGGGCCCCAAAGGAGCTGGTAATCATGTTGAGCTTTCCCACCGTCAGGGCCGCGATCGCCACGTCCCAGAGAATGCCCGCCGCCAGCGCAGCCAGCGCGAGGGCGATTGAACGAAACCGGCGGAAGGAGAAGAAAAACAGGATGCCTATCGCCGCCATCGCCGCGAGGGAGGGATACAGCACGTCGGCGCCAATGGCCCGTTCCTCGGCGGCCTCGCTTTCCGCGTCGCCGGTGAGACCGAAGGAGACCGTGCCAACCGTTGCGGAAACCCGGCCGCACAACTCCCGCATGCCCTCGGAAAGGGCCGTGAGCCGTCGCCGGTCTCCAATATTGAAAGAGGGCCGCACGTTCATGAGCAGGGTCTTTTCCTCGGGGTCGATCATGTATTCCTCGCCGAACACCCAGGCATCCGCCATCGCCGCCGCCGGGGAGGAAAGGTCTCCCCCCGGAGGCACGTCAAAGGCATCCCCCAGGGACCGGGCAAAAAGCGCGAACCTCGACATGAGGGCCGCGGAATCCCGCTCGCCCCCCGGACCGGAAACCTCCTCGTCCGAACCGTCTCCCAACTCGTCCTCGAAGGCGTCATTGGCCGCCCGTAAGCCCTCAAGGAGGCCCCGGGAGGAGAGAACCCGTTCCGTATCCGCCAGATCCTCCGGTTTTTGAAGCACCAGCCCCAGGGAAGCGGCGAAGTCCCTGTCCGATTTCCAGTCGATACTTCGCACCAGGGGAGCCACGGAAGCGGAATCCCGTATTGCCGACTCCAGAGCCCGGGCCCCCAGGATCAGGGAATCCCGATCGGGACCCTCCACCACCACGATCAGCGACGCCGTCGACTCAAAGGCATCGCCGATACGCGTAAACTCCCGGGCGATCTTGTTGTCCTGGGGCAGCATGCTGGCGATGTCCGTATCGATGCCGATCCTGGCGGCGGCGAAAACCGCCAGAACCGAGACCAGGGCGCAAACCGCGGCGATCGAGGCGCTGTGCGTTCCAACCCAGCGCCCCCAGGAATAAAGAGCACGATTCATTTTCATA
>QKDA01000229.1 GCA_003246765.1 Spirochaetales bacterium
GCGGCGCCCTTGTTCTTGGCGAACTTTTTCATGGTATTCCGCATCTTCTCGAAATTCTTGATGAGCTTGTTCACTTCCTGCACGGAGGTTCCCGAGCCCCGGGCGATTCTCTTGCGCCGGGAGGGACCGATGATGAGGTGGTTGGCCCGCTCCTTTTTCGTCATGGAAAGGATGATGGCCTTCTGGTACTTGATCCCCGAGGTGTCGATGTCCGCCTCGCTGATCTGGCCCGCCATGCCGGGAAGCATCTCGAGCATGGAGCTGATGGAACCCATTTTCCCCATCTGCTCGAGCTGGTCGAGCATGTCCTGGAGGGTGAAGGTCTCGCTGGCCATCTTTTTCTGGAGCTTGGCGGCCTCCTCGAGGTCTACCGTCTCCTGGGCCTTTTCCACCAGGGTGACGATGTCGCCCATGCCCAGGATGCGGCCCGCGATGCGCTCGGGGTAGAAGGGTTCCAGGTCCTCTATCTTTTCGCCCACGCCGGTAAAGAGAATGGGCTTGCCGGTGACGCTCTTAAGGGAGAGGGCCGCGCCGCCCCGGGCGTCGGAGTCGAACTTGGTGAGGATCACCCCCGAGAGGCTCACCGCCTCGTCGAAGGCCTTGGCGATGTCCACCGCGTTCTGGCCGGTCATGGAGTCCGCCACCAGGAGGGTTTCCACCGGGTCCAGGGCCTTCTTGATCTCGGCGATCTCCTTCATCATGGGCTCGTCTATCTGGAGACGGCCCGCGGTGTCCACGATGAGGGTGTCGTAACCGCCCTTTTTGGCGGCCTGGAAGGCGTTTTTGGCTACCTTGACGGCGTCGCCCTTGCCGGGAACGAAGTCTTCCTTGTACACCGGCACGCCGATTTTCTCGCCGAGCACCGAGAGCTGCTCTACCGCGGCGGGGCGCACCAGGTCGCAGGCGGCTAGCATCGGCCTGCGGCCCTGCTTGAGGAGGCGGGCGGCGAGCTTGGCGGCGGTGGTGGTCTTTCCGGAGCCCTGGAGGCCGAGGAAAAGGATGACCGACTGGGTGTCGGGGCCCTTAAGGTGCAGGTCCTGCTTGGAGTCTCCCAGAAGGGCCACCATGCGGTCGTGGACGATCTTGATGAACTGCTGTCCCGGATCCACCGCCCGGAGGACCTTCTCGCCCTTGGCTTCCTCGATGGTGCCGTTCACGAAGCGGCGCACCACCCGGAGGTTGACGTCCGCCTCGAGGAGGGCCATCTTGATTTCCTCGACGGCGTCCTCGATGTTCTTTTCCGTGATCTGGCTCTTGCCGCCGATCTTGCGGACTATGTCGCTGAAGGTATTGGTTACTTTCTCGAGCATGGGCCTTAGATCTCTATGCCTTCGAGGATTTCCTCGATGAATTCCACGGGCCTGAGCTCCTTGTTGAGGATTCGGTAAAGGCCGCTGCAGATGGGAAGCTTGATGTTCTGCTTGACCGAAAGCTCGTGCACGTACTTGCAGGCCACGGCGCCCTCGGGAAGGTAGCCCACCTCGGTTATCCGGGCGATGAGGTCGTCGATGCCGGAGAATTTATCGAGGATGTCGTTGTCGATGATGTCGTGGCCGAACCTCTGGTTGCGGCCGAACTTGCTGCGGCAGGTAACGTCCAGGTCGCCTACCCCCGAAAGGGAGGTGAAGGTTTCCGGGTGGGTGGCCCCCATGGCCCGGCCGATGGTCTGGATCTCGTTAAGGCCCGCGGCGAAAAGGAGGCTCTCGGTGTTGTCCCCGAAGACCTCGCTCTTCTTGGCGATGGCGTCCAGGCAGCCGAAGGCGATGGCGATGACGTTCTTGGCCGCCGCGGCGATCTGCACCCCGATCACGTCGAGGCTCGAGAACACCACGAGGCCCTTGGACTTGAGCACCTCCCGGAAGCGGATGGAGTTGCGGGGGTTTTCGCTCGCCGCGATGAGGCCCGTTACCTTGCCCATGGCCACCTCTTCCGCGTGGCTCGGGCCCGCGATGTACACGAGGCTCTTTTTATAGGATTCCGGCAGAACCTCCTCGAGGGTTTCGAGGATGAGCCGGGGGCCGTTTTCCGAGGGGATGAAGCCCTTGGTGAGCACCCCGATCACGGTGGAGCCGTCCTTGATATTGGGAACGTCCAGGAGGCCCTGCATGGTGCGGGCGAGGTAGAGGGAGGGGCTTGCCAGGATGAGGAAGGCCTTGCCCGTAGCGACGGCCTTCATGTCCGAGGAACAGGTGAGTCCCTCGGGGGTGGCAAAGCCGGGCAGGAAGCGCTTGTTCTCGTGACCGACGTTGATTCCCTCCACCACGTCCTTCTCCATGGCCCACAGCTCCACGCTGTGGCCGCCCTTGGCGAGGGAAATGGCCATGGCGGTGCCCCAGGCGCCCGCCCCGATTACTCCGATGGATTGACCCATGAAAAGCCTCCTAACAAGAAAGGGGGGCGCCGGTCAGAACCAGGCGCCGTTGCCGTCGTCCCAGGACACCAGTTCCTGGGGATGAAAAAAGAGCTTCAGCTCACGCTCGGCGCTCTCGGGGGAGTCCGACGCGTGAATGATGTTGTGGTTGGTATGCAGGCAGTAGTCTCCCCGGATGGTTCCGGGCATGGACTCGGTAACCGCCGTGGGGCCAGCGATGCGGCGCACCAGCTGTACAGCCTCGTCGCCCTCGACGCACATGGCCACCACGGGCCCCGAAATGATGTACTCGATGAGCTTGTCGTAAAAGGACTTTCCCTTGTGCTCCGCGTAGTGGGTGGTAGCCAGCAGGGGCGGAATTGTCATTACCTTAAGGCCGATGAGGTTGAGCCCCTTCCTCTCCAGGCGGCCGATCACGTCGCCCACGATTCTCCGCTGAAGCACTCCTGGCTTCAGCATGGCAAAGGTTCTTTGGATTGCCATTATTCCTCCGTTTGTTTCGGGCCATGATAACGCATTTTACGCACTTTGAGAACCGTGCGGCCCGTCACGGTAGCCACGATGATGAGGCCCCCCGCAAGGGCCTGCAGGGTCGGCTTTTCTCCCACCAGCAAAAATACCCACAGGGGGTTCATCACGGGCTCGATCATGGTGATCAGCGCCGCCCCTATGGCGGAAACCCCGAGGATGCCCCGGGCGTAAAGAATGGAAGGAAGCCCGATCTGGAAGATCCCGAGCAGGGCGACGCCCCCAAGGGAAAGGCCCGAGGGAAGCCCAAAGCGGAACATGAAGGGGACCGAGAGGAGGAAGGTAATCGCGTGGGCGAGCATGAAGGACTCCGCGGTGCGGCCCTCCCTCTGCCTTCTCATGAAGATGGCGAACAGGGCGAAGGATACCCCCGAGGCCAGGGCCAGGAGGTTTCCGAGGTTTGCGCTCAAGTCCAGCTCGCCCACGAAGAAAAGGGCCATCCCCGCAAGAACCCCCGCCACGGAGATCCAGTCAAGCCAGTCGGTTCCCTCGTCCTTAAGGAGCAGGGGCCCCAGGAGGATGATGTAGACGGGCTCGGTGTACTGAAGGAGTATCGCGTTGGCGGCGGTGGTCATCTTGTTGGCGGTCACGAAGAGGATCATGGTGAGGCTGTAGAAG
>QKDA01000033.1 GCA_003246765.1 Spirochaetales bacterium
GACAAAGCCTCCCTCGAAAACCAGTCCGCCGGCCTCGCCGCCGACTGGTGGGCGGACTCTTCCTTCTACCATATCTGGGTAAAATCCTTCGCCGACTACGACGGCGACGGGGTAGGGGACTTCCGGGGAATAACCTCCAAGCTCGACTATCTCAAGGATATCCTCGGCGTCGACGCCCTGTGGCTCTCTCCCGTCTTCGACTGCGCCTACAAGGGTTCTGCCCCGACTGCCAACATGCACGGCTACGACACCGTGGACTACTACGAGGTAAACGACTACTTCGGCAACAAGGAGCATCTGGCGACCCTCCTCGCGGAAGCCCACAGGCGCGGCATGAAGGTGATATTCGATTTCGTTCCCAACCACACCTCCAACCAGCATCCCTGGTTCGTGCAGTCCGCCAACTTCGATCCCGAGAAAAAGGACTGGTATCTGTGGAACGACAAGCGCCTCGCCTGGTCGCCCATGGGGAACTCCGGCACCTGGCACCGGAGCGACCTCCGCCAGGCCTACTATTACGGAGCCTTCAGCAACGCCATGCCCGACCTCAACTATAGAAACGCGGAGGTGCGCGAGGAGATGAAAAACGTGGTCCGGTATTGGCTCAATTTCGGTTTCGACGGTCTCAGGATCGACGCGGTCCGCTATCTCGTGGAGGACGGCGGCGGGGCGGCGGGCACGTCGGATATCGGGGAAACCCACGGGTTCTTCGCTGAACTCCGCCGGGAGGTAGTGGACGCCTACGCGGGGCTCGGGCACCCGAAGTTCATGGTCGCCGAGGCATGGATCAACGGCGACCGGCCCCGCTTTAACGCCTATTTCGGGAGCCCCGAAAAACCTGAGTTCCAGATGCTCTTCGACTTCGACTTCTCCGGGAAGGTAACCTCCGCGGTGAAGTACAAAAACCGCTCGGTCTTTGAGGGCTTCTTTCCCTCGGGGGCGGGGCAGCGCTACGGCGTGTTCTTGAGCAACCACGACAACCTTTCGAGCCGCCCGGGAACCGTGTTTTCCGATCCCCGGCAGCTCCGCCTCGCTTCGGCCCTGTCCCTCCTTATGCCCGCCACTCCCTTCGTGTATTACGGCAACGAGATAGGCCAGGCCGATAAGGCCGGCCTTTCCGGGCAGGACCTGCGCCTCCGCTATCCCTTTGACTGGAGCTCGCAGGACGCGCAGGCTGGGGATCCCGCTTCCCTCCTGGCACTTCACCGCGATCTCCTCGCCCTACGCTCGTCCCGTCCCGCCCTGCGCCGGGGAGAGTGGAAAAACGCGGATCTTGGCCTGGGCGCCCATATCGCCGCCTGGACCCTCACCCTGGGGGACGATACCGTGCTGTGCGCGGCGAACCTCGGGAGCGATCCCGTCGCGGGCGTTCCCGCCGCGGCCAAGGCGTTTTTGGGCGCAGGAAGGGTGCGCGCCCTTTACGACGGCGACCTCGGAAACGGCGAGACCCTTGCCCAGTACGGATTCGCGGTGTACGGGGTAGAAAAGTGATGATGCCCCCTAACGGCTTTAGCCCCCGGCGTTGCCTGCCTTCTCCGTCCGGGTTTCCTTTCTTTCCCCGTCTCCGCGGTTTTCTCGTCTGCGCCGCGGCGGCGGTCCTGCTTTTCTCCTGCGCGAACCCCTCCAGGGACGACCCGGCCGTCGATGATACGGGCCTCCCCGAAACGCCCCTGTGGGATACCGTCGGAAGCGCGGACTACGTAAGTCCCCGCGGGGTGTCGATCGACGAGGCTTCCCTTTCCAATCAGGCGACGGGGCTCGAGGAGGACTGGTACCTCGACTCGTCCTTCTATCACGTATGGGTCAAGTCCTTCAGCGACTCCGACGGCGACGGCTGCGGCGACCTGGTCGGCATCACGGCGAAGCTCGGCTATATACAGGACACCCTCGGCTGCGACGCGATCTGGCTTTCGCCCATTTTCGACTGCGCCTCCAAGGGCACCGCCCCCTCCTACAACATGCACGGCTACGACACCGTGGACTATTACCGGATCAACCCCCTCTTCGGCGACGAGAGCGACGCGGCGGACCTTCTTGCGGCGGCCCATGCCCGGGGAATGAAGGTCATTTTCGACTTCGTGCCGAACCATACCTCTACGGAACACCAGTGGTTCCGTTCCTCCGTCGCCGACCGGGACTCGGATACCGGAGGCATGGGTTCCTGGTACCTCTGGCAGAACGCGGCCCTTCCCTGGAACCCCATGGGCTCCTCCGCAACCTGGGCCCGGAACGCCTCCCGGGGGCAGTACTACTACGCCCCCTTCTGGAGCGGCATGCCGGACCTCAACTACCGCAATCTCGAGGTCAGGGAGGAAATGAAGAACGTCGCCCGCTATTGGCTCAACCGGGGCTTCGACGGCATGCGCATAGACGCGGTGCGCTACCTCCGGGAGGAGCCGAACCAGTGGGCCGACACCGCCGCTACCCACCAGTGGTTCGCGGAGCTCCGTTCCGAGGTGGTGGACGCCTACGGGGATTTGGGGCATCCCAAGTTCATGATAGGCGAGGCCTGGATCAACGGGAACCGGCCCCTCCTGGAATCCTATTTCGGGAGCGCGGCGGCCCCTGAGTTCGAGATGCTCTTTGATTTCGACTTTGCGAGCCGGGTTTTCTATTCAGTGCTTAACGAGGAGCCGGGCTTTTACTTCGAGATGTACGCGGGGCCGAAAACCATGGCGGGCACCGGTATCGCCGCCTTCCTGAGCAATCACGACAATCTTTCGAACCGCCCCGCCACGATCTATGGCGATCCCTGGAGCCTGAGGCTGGCCTCGGCCCTTGCCCTTTTACGTCCCGCGGTTCCCTTCATTTACTACGGGAACGAGATCGGGCAGAAGGACGCGGCGGGCTATACCGGGGAGGATATCCGGCTCCGCTACCCCTTCGACTGGACCTCGCAGGCCCTTCAGGAAGGGGACTCCGATTCCCTTCTCGCCTATCACCGCGCCCTCCTTTCCCTCCGGGAAGAGCACCCCGCCCTCCGAAGGGGCGAACCGACGGTTCTCATGGCCCCCTCGGGACAGACCCTGGACGTAACCGCCTATGCCTATGCCCTCTCAAGCGCCGAGGAAACCCTCGTGGCGGTGGCGAACTTCGGTTCCGCGGCGATTTCCGGGACCCTTTCCCTGGACCTTTCTCCCCTGGGCGTCCCCGCGGGGTGTACGGCTCTTTTCGGCAACCCCGAGGGAGCTTCGGTCACGGGCAACGTCTTAACGGTACTGAACCTCCCCGGCAGGGCAATAAGGCTTTACCGGGTTGACCTTCCCACGGCATCCCCGGCTTCTGACCTCTGCGTGCAGGAAAACGACGGAAGCCGCATGTACCTTCGGGGCTCCATGAACGGCTGGGCCGCGACAACCCCCATGGCACGGGTCGCCGGGGAAACCGACGAGATCTGGACGGTCAGCCTTGCGCTGACCGGGGGCACGGAATACGCCTTCAAGTTCGATTCCTCCGGCGCCGCGAGCAATTGGCCCCTGGATCAGAGCTGGGGAAGCCCCGC
>QKDA01000211.1 GCA_003246765.1 Spirochaetales bacterium
ACCGCCCGCTTTGAGGTGGACCGCTCCCGGGTGCGCGATTTTTCCCGGAGGGTTTTGGAAGAGCTGCCCGTGGTGGACCTCACCATCGCGGACGCCCCCATTGAGGAGGGCATTGAGCGTCTCTACCGTCAGGGGGCCGTCCGTGACCGGGGCCGCTAAGTACCTGAAAAGCTGGAGTCTCGGCCTGAAGGCGGGGCTCGAGTACCGGGCGAACTTCTTCTTCTCGATCGCCGCCGCCGCGGCGCCGGTAGTTATCCAGACGGCCCTGTGGATCGCCCTCTACGGAGGGGCACGGCAAGAGGAGCTATTCGGCTTTACCTTCCCCCAGATGGTGGCCTACACGGTAATAGCCCAGCTTGTATCCCGCATGGTCCGCACGGGATTTGAGTACGAGGTGAACAACGATATCCGTTCCGGTTCCCTGGACCGCTTTCTCGTGAAACCCGTCAGCTATTTCGGGTTTCGCCTCTTTTCGTTCCTCGGCGACAAGGCTGTCCATCTGGCGGTCACCTCGGCGCTCCTGACGGTTTCACTGGCCCTGCTTTCGGCGCTGGTGGGAGTTTCCGTCAGCCTCCAGGGAACCCTGCTTTTCGTCCTGGCCATTCTCGTGTCCTTCCTGGTTAACTTCCTCGTGTTTTGGAGCGTTTCCCTCGCGGGCTTTTGGCTCACCGAGATTGGATTTCTCTTCGAGGCGGTCCGAATCGTGATCATCGCCGCCTCGGGGGGCATCTTTCCCCTGTCCGTGTTTGGGCCCGCCGGGCAGAGAATTCTCAATTCCCTTCCCTTCCGTTTCACCATCCAGTGGCCCGCTGAAATACTCCTGGGCCGGGTTGCGGGGACGTCTCTGGCCGCGGATTTTCTCCAGGCCGCCCTCTGGGCGCTCGTCCTCTTCGTAATTTCCTCTCTGGTGTGGCGGAGGGGCATTCGCCGCTTCGCCGCGGTGGGCAGCTGACGGTATGGGAGCGGTACGGTGAAAGAAATTCTAAAGCACCTGAGGGTGTGGCTTCGCTTGGTTAGGGTTAACGTCATGAGCCAGATGGAGTACCGGGCGAATTTCGTCACGGGGCTCTTGATGGAGGGGGGCTATCTGGCGGTCAAGATTCTCTATGTCCTGGTCGCCTACAGGGCCGGCAGCCGCATCGCCGGTTACGGACCCGACGAGATACTCGTTTTCGTGGGAACCTTCGTGGCCATGACGGGCTTTTATGCCGGGATCGTCATGATGAATCTCTTCCAGCTCTCGTATCTTGTCAAAGACGGCTCCTTCGACACCCTTCTCGTGAAGCCCCTTTCCACCCAGTTTCTCGCAACCTTCCGGCGCTTTGACCTGGCCCTCTTTCTCCTCGACTTTATCGCCGGCCTTATCATGATCGGCCTGGGCGTGGCCAGGGCGGGAATAACCCTTTCCCTCGTATCCGCCGGGGGCTGGGCCCTTTTCGCCGCCTCGGGCATGGGCGTCGCCTACGCCCTGTGGCTTATACCCCTGACCTTCGTCTTCAGGATCGTCAAGGCCGACGCCATCGCCGGTCTCGCCGACGCCTTTTGGGACTTTAACAACGTTCCCATGGTGGTTTACAGCCGCGCGGGTCAGGCCTTCGGCGTCTTCGTGATCCCCATCTTCCTGGTGACGAATTTCCCGGCCCTGGCCGTGCTCGGCCGCCTGCCCCCCCTCTGGGGAGCCTGGGCACTGCTCGCCCCGGCGCTTTTCGGGTTCGTTGCGAACCGTTTATGGGAGTCGGGACTGCGCCGCTACGCGAGCGGAGGAAACTAGTCCCCCTGGCGCGCGAGGCCCGAGCCGGGGTATACTGGGATTTCATCGTTCTTTAGGAGGCCCGACATGCTGAAGCATATAGTGATGTGGAAATTCAAGGACCAGGCGGAGGGGAAAACCCGGGAAGAAAACTGCCGTTTGATCAAGGAGCGGCTTGAGGCCCTGCCTGCCTCGATTTCCGTGCTCCGTTCCCTGGAGGTCGGCATCAACGCCTATCCCGGTCCCATGTCGGCGGATATGGTTTTAATTACCGAATTCGATTCCAAGGAAGACCTGGACCTCTACGCGGTACACCCGGAGCACGTAAAGGTAAGCGACTACGTGGCCAAGGTTCGGGACTCCCGCTTTGTCGTGGACTATCCTTTTTAAGGCGCTCCGAAGATGCCCGACAAACACGTAAACTGGTTTGCCCTGGAGAAGGCCTGCGCGAAGGATGGCTGTCCTGTGTGCACCATCGTTCGGGAGCGCAGCGCCCGTTACATCGACAATATGCTTTTCGAGCACGTATCCGACCGGGGCTTTCGGGAGCGTTACCGCAATTCCCTCGGGTTCTGCGCCGCCCACGCCCGCAGCCTGGAGTCCTACCGCGACGGCCTTGCGGTGGCCATTCTCGGGGAGGATATCCTTTCCCACGTCCTGCCGGACCTGAAGAAGGGCCGTCCTACGAAGGTGAGGGGAAAGTGCCCGGCCTGCGAGGAGACGGAGCGGGTGGAGCGGGAGTTTCTCGGCTTCCTGGCAGAAAGCGCCGACGGGGACCTAAGGGACTTTTTCTGCGCCTCCGAGGGGCTCTGCGTGCCCCATTACCGGCAGCTTACAGCCCAGAACCGGCGCACCCCTTCTTGGCTTAAGGAGTTTCACGAGAAGAAGTTTACCCTCCTCCTCGCGCGTACCCGGGCCTTTATCGAGTGTTCCGCCTGGGGCCGACAGGACGATTTCGCCGCGTTAAGCCCTGAGGATAAGGTAGTCTGGAAGGAAATTGCCCGAACCCTGCGGGGGGAAGCGGACTGACGCGAGTCGGTGTCAGGATGGCTTCCGCGGGCGGCTACAGGCGCTTGAGATTATTCCTGAGAAAGGCCAGGGCCTCTTTTTCGGGAAGGGCCTTTGAGAAAAGCCACCCCTGGATCCGGTCGCACTGCTGCAGGGCAAGGTAGTCGAATTGTTCCTCGGTCTCTACCCCCTCGGCGATTACCTCAAGGCCGAGTTTTTTGCCGATTCGGACGATGTTGCCCGTGATGGTGCTGTCCGATTTCGCGTCCTTTATCCCGTCAATGAAGGTTTTGTCGATCTTAAGCACCGATATGGGCAGCCGATGAAGGTAGCTTAAGGAAGAATACCCCTTGCCGAAGTCGTCCAGGGCGATTCCCACCCCCAGGGCTCGCAGGCTTTCCAGCTGGTTTTCAATCATTTGCCAGGAGTCCATGAGAATGGATTCGGTAAGCTCCAGTTCCAGCTTGCCCGGCGGTATTCCGGTTTCGGCCAGAATCTTTCGGATCATGGGAACGAAGTCGTTCTGCAGGAGCTGGAGCATGGAAATGTTGACCGACATGACCATGTCGCCCATTCCCTCGCTGTGTATCTTTCGGAGGAACTTGCAGGCGTTCCAGAGCACCCATTCCCCGATTTGGATGATCATGTGGGTTTCTTCCGCCACGGGCACGAATCGGTCCGGGGGAACGTTGCCGAGGGCGGGACTCGACCACCGGATGAGGGCCTCGAAGCTCACGACCTTGCGGCTCGTTACCGCTACCTGGGGCTGGTAATGGATAAGCAGTTCATTGTTCATGAGCGCCTGGTGGAGGTGCTCACCGATGTCCATCCTCTCGTTGATGCTGGCCATCATGTCCGTGGAGAAAAGCCGGGCCCGGTTCTTTCCGTCCTTCTTCGACTGATACATGGCTATGTCCGCGTACCGAAGGAGTTCTTCCGAATCCGTGGCGTGATCCGGAAAGACCGCGATGCCGATGCTGAGGCTCGAGTGAATCGAAATTTTCTCCACCGCCACGGGGTTCTCGAAGAGGGCTAGGATCTCGTCCGCCTTTTGGGCAAGCTCCGGGGTAGAACGATAGGCGGTAAGGATGACGAACTCGTCTCCCTCAAGACGGTAGATCTCGTCCGGCGATTTCAGGGTGGAGGCGATCCGCTTCGCGATGGCCGCGATGAGGGTATCCCCCGAAAGGTGTCCCATGGTGTCGTTGATGAGCTTGAAATTGTCCACGTCCACGTAAAGAAGGGCCTTGTTTCCGGGGGTGTCGGAGTTCAGGAAGCGGGGCAGCCGTTCCATGAGCTTCCTTCGGTTTGAAAGCCCCGTCATGAGGTCCAGATAGAGCATGACCTTCAGTTCGTTGCGGTTTTCAAGAATAACCTGCTCGCTGTCGCTGAGTTTGTGAAAGACCGGGGCGGTCAGGGCGAAGATTATGAGGGCGCTGAGGATGACGAAGAACATCCCCTTGACGGTTTGGACCGCCGTAAGCACGGCGGGGTTCGTAAATACCAGGGCGACCGCTCGGTCGCTGCCCCAGATCCATACGAGCCCGAACAGTAAATAGATGGAGGCTATTCGAAGGGCAATGAACCAGGTGGGTTTTCTCTCGTTGACCATGATGAATTTCTGCTTATCGCCGCCGATTCTCATGGGGTAGAGTATAGCATATCCCGCGCCGGATGAGGGGAAGAGGCGCCTGTATTGACGGTTTTTTCCGTTTAGGCTATAAATATGATTCCTGTGCAAAGGTGAATTTATGGGCGAATGTACCCAGGAGGATATACAGTGAGCGTAAAGATCAGACTTAAGAAGTTCGGAAGCAAGGCACGTCCCTACTATCGCATCGTCGTTCAGGACGCGCGGGAACCCCGCGACGGACGCACTATCGAGGAGCTGGGAATCTATCATCCCATCGAGGCTGAAGACAAGCAGGTCGCCTTCGACGCGGACAAGGTTCGCAGCTGGCTCGACAAGGGCGCCCAGCCCACCGATACCGTCAAGAGCCTCCTGAACCGCAAAAATTTCACCCTGTAAGATAAGGGAAAGGCACCGATCGTGGAAAAAGATTTGGTTGAATACATGGCTAAATCCCTGGTAGACGACCCCGGTGCGGTATCGGTCAGTGAGGTGGAAGGTGAAAAATCCACCATCCTCGAACTCCGTGTCGCCCCGACGGATATCGGGAAGGTCATCGGAAAGTACGGACGCATAGCGAAAGCCATGCGCACGGTTCTGAGCGCCTCCTCCGGGAAGTCGGGAAAAAGGGTCAGCCTGGAAATCCTCGATTGATGGATTTGCTGGTTACCGGGTTTATCCGTTCCTCCCATGGGCTGGACGGATTCGTTAAGGCGGAAAGCGTCTCCGGCGAGGTGGCGCATTTCGCCGATCTCGAGGAGGTCTATCTCAGGCCCCGGGGCGCGGAAGGCCCCGGAAAGCGCTACGGGATAGAGGCGGTCGAGGGTTCCTCGGCGCTGCTCCTCCTCAAATTTCGGGGCATCGATTCCCCCGAAGAGGCGAAAGCCCTCTCGGGGCTCGAGATTCTGGTGCCCCCCGACAAGGCTTGTCCCCTCAACGAGGACGAGTGGTATGTCGACGATCTTTGTCAGTGCTATCTCGTGTATGAAGGAAATCCCATAGGAAGGATTACCAATGTACTGGAAGGCGGGGCGGGTGACCTACTCGAGGTTACCCTCTCCGAGGGCTCCGACCCGGAAGTATCCGGGGGAAAGACGCGTCTTGTCCCGATGCGCAGCGAATTTATCGGGAATGTCGATATCGAGGCCAAGACCGTTGAGCTGATGCACCGCTGGATTCTGGAATAGCGTTCCATGAAGTTCCATGTGCTGACCTTGTTTCCCGAAATACCCCGCGCCTTTTTCGAAAGCTCGATCATGGCGAAGGCGGTGGATAGGGGAATTATCGCCTACAATCTGGTAAACATCCGGGATTTCGCGTACGACCGGCATAAAACCTGCGACGACAAACCCTACGGGGGCGTTCTCGGGTCAAAGGTGCCCGGCATGCTCATGCTGCCGGATCCCCTTTCCCTGGCCCTCGAGTCGGTTGGAGCCGTTCCCCGGGAAATCGGGGGGCAGGAGGCTCGGCCCAGGGGAGGTAAACCGCAAAGGGTCATTTACGTGACCCCTTCCGGCAAGCCCCTGACCCAAGCCCTCGCCCAGGACCTGGCCCGGGAAGAAGAGCTCGTCTTCGTCTGCGGACGGTACGAGGGGATCGATCAGCGGGTCATTGATCTGTACGTCGACGACGAGGTGTCCATCGGGGATTACGTAATGTCCTCGGGAGAGCTCGCCGCCACGGTGATCATCGACACGGTGTACCGCCTCATTGAGGGGGTGATCTCCCGGGAATCCCTGGAGGAGGAAAGCTTTTCCGACGGCTTGCTGGAATACCCGCAGTACACGAGACCTGAAATATTCCGGGGCCTCAGGGTTCCGGAGGTGCTCCTTTCGGGGCACCATGAACTTATTCGCCGCTGGCGCCTGCGGAAACGCATCGAGAAGACGCTCGCGGTACGGCCCGACCTGATTGAAAAGGCGCGGGCTTCCGGTTCCCTCTCAAAGGAAACGGAAAAGACGCTCAAGGAGATAGAAAATGGCAATGGATCTGATCCGCACCATCGAGGAAGGCCAGAAGAAGGCTGACACGGGTACTTTCAAGGTAGGAGACACCGTCAAGGTGCACTTCAAGATTATCGAAGGCAAGACCGAGCGTATCCAGGTATACGAAGGCCTCGTGATCTGTTTCAAGAACTCCGGCATCGGCAAGACCTTCACTGTCCGCAAGAACTCCTACGGAGTTGGCGTGGAACGCGTGTTCCCCCTCCACTCGCCCCGCATCGCCGAGGTGGAAGTGGTTCGCCCCGGTAAGGTTCGCCGCGCCAAGCTTTACTACATTCGCGAGAAGATCGGTAAGGCCGCCAAGATCAAGACCCTTATCGTCAAGAAGAACGCCGCCGAGTAAATCGGGCCTGGCTTTCAGGAGACCGGACCCCGAGGGGCCCGGTTTTTTTTCGTCTTACGGGCGGTGCCATGATTCCAGGAGACTATTCGAGGTCGACGCGAAACTCCTCTCCCGTTCAGGTCGTGGTGGTTACCCGCCCTCAGGGGGGCATCGCGCGGGTCCTGGTGAACGGAACCCCCCGCTCGGCGATTCTGCCCCCGTCCTATACGGAGGGCGACCGGTTCCTGGCTAGACCGGCTCTCGAGGGGGGCGTCCTCTCACTTACCCCCCTACCGGACAAGCCCGGTACGGAAGACGGGCGGATGTCCCTTTCCCGGGAATCGGCCCTGACGGCCCTGGCCTTGCGGTTGGACCTCTCCCCAATCCCGCCCGTACTCTCGCTGCTCTCCTTTTATACCGCTGCCCGCATGCGCATTGAGCCTGACCGGGTCAGGCGCCTTTCGTCCCTGATACAGGCCTTCGGGGACCGGATGGACGAGGCCGCCGAGGCTGCGGCCCTGCTCGACGCGGAAGGTCCCCTTCCCGACCATGAACGCATTGCCGGTCTCGTTGCCTATCTGGGGGGAGAATCCGGCGGGGATCCCGGTTCGCGGCGTTCCAGGGAGGAGCGGGAGTTTGCCCTCGGGCCGGCGGAGAGGGCGGATGCCGGTAAAAGCTGGTTGATCCTTCCCTTCCGGCGGGATGTGTCTGGGGGATACGAGGGAAGCGCCCGTTTCCTGGTCGAGGGAGAAACCCGCAGGGCGACCCTCGTTCGCGTAGGGGCGGTCATCGGCGGCCGGTCCATTATCGCGGATACCGGCGATGGGGGGGCCGTATTTACGGTGAATCCGCCGGTTTCTTCTGTTGTTTTGGAGAGAATTGCTGTATATTATAAACGCGCCCTCGAGTCAATGGGCGCGCGTTCCGGGGAATCCGGCGATTTTTCGGGATACAGGCCCGTGGACGTGCGGGCATGAGGGGCCGGAAGAAGGCCGTAGCCTTGGCCTGGAAGCGTACCCTTCGAGCTCCCGTCATCGTGGCTCGGGGTTCGGGTTATCTTGCGGCGGCTATGCTTTCCCAGGCGGAATTCCGGCGGATACCCGTCGTTCTGGACGAGAGCCTGGCGGAAACCCTCGCGGCCTTTCCCCCCGGCGTATACGTGCCCGAGGAAACCTGGAGGGCCCTGGCGGCGGTTTTCGCTGCCCTTGACGAGATTGCTCAGGATACGAATGTTACATAAAGTGCTATCGAGGGAAAAAAGATGCTGAAGAAGATCAACAGGAGCGAATTACGGGAAGGATTGATTTTTTCCGCCCCGGTTTTCTTCGATGACGGGGAAAACATGCTCTTGAGTCAGGGTATGCCCTTCAAGAAACGGGAACTGGCGGCTCTCGACCGCTGGAAAATATCCTTCGTGCTCTCCGCGGGACGGGCCATTTCCGACGCTGAGGCCAAGGCCCTCGCGCAAGCGGCCGTTAATGACGACGATCTTGAGGAAATCGAGGAGATTGAAGAGGTCGATTCCCTGGACGAAGCGGAGGCGCTGGACGAACTGGAGAGCGACGAAGGCGGCGCGCCAGTTTCCGCTAATCCCCTCGCGGAAACGGCGGGTCTCGACAAGCTTCAGTACACCACGGAACAAATTCTCAAGCTTCCGGA
This sequence comes from Spirochaetales bacterium, assembly GCA_003246765.1. Lineage (GTDB taxonomy): Bacteria > Spirochaetota > Spirochaetia > Treponematales > Treponemataceae > Teretinema. Next base: position 8,373 of record QKDA01000211.1, read on the forward strand.
GGTTCTTGCCCATACGGAGCTCTACGCCAAGTATCACGGGCTTATCCGGGACCTGGATACGGTATTCCTGGCCATTCAGAGCCGCGGCGAGGTGCGCACCCGTTCCATCGACCGCATCGTCAGCGAGCTGTTCGTGCTTATCCAGACCGAACGCTCCGAGGTGGTGGGATACATCCTCGGCGGCGACGTGAAGGAAATGCAGAGCGCCAAGTGCGCGGTTAACACCGCGATCCTCTCGATCATCATAGGGGAGCATATCGGCCTGCCCAGGCACCGCCTTCTCCAGATCGCCACGGGCGCCCTGCTCCATGACATCGGGATGATCAAGGTACCCGTTTCCATCATCAACAAGGAGACAAAGCTCGACGACAACGAGCTCCAGATAATACGGAGCCATACCTCCTACGGCTATAAACTCATCGTGAACGAGCTCCTGTACGCCGACGAGGTGGGTAAGGCCGCCATGCAGCACCATGAAAGGTGGGACGGAGAGGGGTATCCCGGCCGCCTCGCGGGCGACAAGATCGATATCGGCGCAAGGATCGTCTCGGTGGCGGACGCCTTCGAGGCCATGGTCTCTCCCAAGGCCTACCGAGACTCCATGGTGGGTTACCAGGCCATGAAAAACCTCCTTTCGGACAACGCCCGGCGCTTCGACCCGGACATAATCCGGGCCATGATCCAGAGCATGGGCATTTATCCCGTGGGGTCCATTGTCCTCCTCAACAATTCCGCCATAGCCCGGGTCATCCAGAGCCATCAGGACGCGCCCCTGAGGCCCGTTATCCGGGTTCTCATTGACGAGTTCGGCAATCCCTTCATGATGAACGAGGGCGAAACCGTGGACCTTATCGACAACAGGAATCTCTTCATAGCCCGCGCCATCGATCCCTCGGAGTACCAGAAGGAATCGTGAGCGTGCCCGGAGCCAAGGCCACGGGCAATGCCGGCGAGGATCGGGCGGCCGCGTGGCTTTCCGGGGCCGGTTGGCTCCTTTTGGAGCGCAACTGGAGGACAAGGCGGGGAGAAATCGATATAATAGCCCTCGACGGGGACGACATCGTCTTCGTTGAGGTGAAGACCTGGCCCGGCGGCTTCGAGGAGGACCTCGAACGCGCTTTAGGCCCGGTTAAGCGAAAAAGAATCGTGGAAACGGCTAAATGTTTCCTCGGCACGCATCGAAAATATAGTGGTATGTATGTCCGGTTCGACGTGTTCCTGATCCTCTCCGACCCTGAACGGGAAGGGGAACTCCGGTACCGTCACCTCAAAGATGCCTTTTCGGAGCGTGTATGATTTCCAAGACGAACGCCGTTGAAAACCCCAAAATTCGCGAGCTCAGGGAAAAGATCAAGGATGAGCGATACGTGCAGGGGGCGATACAGCGCATTGCGCTCGTTTTGAGCAACCGATTGATCGAGGTGAGGGAAAACGTCAATGAGCGACCATACTGAAGGCAAACCTAAACGGGATAGAGGCCGCCGCCGCCGCGGCGGAAGGTCCGGCGCGCCCCGCGCCGAAGCCCAGGAGTCCCGGGAGCAGGGACAAAAGAGGGAGGCCCAGTCCAGGGGCGGAACCCAGAAGCGGGAGGGCTCCCGCGGGGATAACCGTTCCCGGGGCAGGGGCGATCAGGGCAGCCGGCGGGAAGGTTCCGCCCGCAGGGATTCCCGGAGGGACGACGCCTTCAAGGCCGACGCCCTCTCCCGGCGCGATTCCTCCAGGCAGGATAACCGACCCCGGGAACGGCGGATCGAGATAGACCTCCCGCCGCCCCCCAAACTGCCCACTCCCGTGTGTTCCCGCTGCGGCGAGGCGATACAGGACCTCTCATCGGCCCTTTCGGACCGCGAATCGGGAGAGCCGATTCACTTCGACTGCGCCCTGCGCTTTCTCGAGGGCTCCGAAAACGTTAGCGAGAACCAAAAGATCGTGTACGTGGGGCAGGGCCGATTCGCGGTGATGGAATTCGAGAATCCCCAGGATACGAAGAAATTCCGCATTCTCCGGACCCTCGAGTGGGAGAGCCGGGAACACCGGGCCGAGTGGCGGTCCGAGGTGGCCAATCTCTTCAGCCAGGTCCGCTGAGGACGAGGCGGCCCTTTTTCTTGAATCCCAAAAAACTACCCCCTATACTCTAGGTTAACCCGCGGTAAATCCGCGGGATGGGGGAAAAAGTGTCCTTGCCCGAAAAGCCTCCGGTATCCTCTTCCCTGGATTTGGAAGTGCTCTTTTACGTGAATCCCGATCTCCTCTGCATATCCTCCCTGGAAGGCAGGTTCCTGAAGGTGAATCCCCAGTGGACCCCCATCCTCGGCTGGTCCGAGGAGGAGCTCCTTTCGGTGGACTTCATCGACTTCGTGCATCCGGACGACGTGGAGGCCACCATCCAGGCCATGGGAGCCCTGGCGGAGGGGAAGGACGTAATAGATTTCGTAAACCGCTACCGCAGGAAGGACGGTTCCTGGTGCTACCTGGAGTGGCGCTCCCGGCTGTCCTCCTCGGTGATCTACGCCGCAGCCCGGGACGTTACCGAACGACGTCTCGGGGAGGAACGGCTCCAGCGGAGTCTCTCCCTCCTGGACGCGTCCCTGGAATCTACCGCCGACGGCATGCTTATCGTGGACTCCGGCGAGGGCATTCTCAGGACGAATAAAAAGTACCTGGAGATGTGGGATATACCCGAGGACGTGCTGAACCGGGGCCAAGACGCGGCCCTGGTGTCCTACGTGACCGCCAAGCTTGAGGATCCCGCCGGCTTTGGCTCCAAGGTGAAGTGGCTGTACGACCATCCGACGGAAAGCGCCTTGGACGAGCTCGCCCTCAGGGACGGACGCGTGATCGAGCGCTATACGGGCCCCCTGTGGGTCGGGGACCGGATTTCGGGCAGGGTATGGAGCTTCCGCGACGCCACTGGCCGGAAGCGGGCGGATGAACTGAGCGCGTCCCTGATGGCGATGCAGGAGATACTCCTCAGGATATCCTCCCGGTTTATCGATACCGCCCAAGAGGATCTCGACGGCGCCATCGGCGAATCCCTGCGGGAAGTGGGGGAGTTTTCCGAATCCGACCGGGCCTTCGTGTTCGAGTACGATTGGGAGGGGAAGTGCACGAGCAATACCCACGAGTGGACCCGGGAGGGTATGCCCAGCCGGAGGGAGGAGTTCCAGAAGGTTCCCCTGGAGCGCATCATGCCCTGGGTGGAAATTCACCGCGGCGGGGAGGCTATCGTGTTCAACAGGGTAGAGGAATTGCCCCCGGACAGTCCCGTACGGGCTATTCTCGATACCCTTGGCATCAAGAGCGTCATCGCCCTTCCCATGATGGACAAGAATTCCTGCATCGGCTTCGTGGGCATCGATTCGATCAACCGCGAGAGACACTACGACGATCGGGATAAGCTGCTCCTTTCCATCCTGGCGGGCCTCCTTATCAACCTGTTCCGGCGCGCGAGCCTGGAGCGGAAGCTTATCGAATCGAAGGATCAGGCGGACGCCGCAAACCGGGCAAAATCGGAATTCCTCGCGAACATGAGCCACGAGATCAGGACCCCCATGAACGCCGTCATCGGCCTCAGCGGCCTTGCCCTGGAATCCCGGGATCCCGAGGAAAGGCAGGATCTTCTCAAGAAGATTCACGGCGCCTCGAGGCTGCTTCTCGGGATTATCAACGACATTCTCGACTACTCGAAGATCGACGCGGGGCGGCTGGTTCTCGACGACGCGCCCTTTGAGCTTGAAAGCGTGATCGGGCAGCTTGCGGACATGTTTTCGCCCTCGGTGCGGGAAAAGGGCCTCGACCTAATCCTGAGACTGGAGCCCTCGGTTCCCCGGGCGCTTCGGGGCGACTCGCTCCGGCTAGCCCAAGTGCTGATCAACCTCGTGGGCAACGCGGTGAAATTTACCGAGCGGGGTTCCGTGGAACTCAGGATAACCCCGGCGGGAAGGGGCTGCGAGCGGCTCCTGTTCGAGGTGATCGACACGGGTCCCGGCATTCCCCTCTCGGATCAGGGAAAGCTTTTTCACGCCTTTTCCCAGGGAGACACCTCCACCACCAGGAAATTCGGCGGCACGGGCTTGGGTCTGGTAATCAGCGCCCGTCTCGTGAAGGCCATGGGCTCGGAGCTGGGCTTCGACTCCATGCCCGGAAAGGGCAGCGTATTCCGCTTTGAGCTCCCCTTGAAACTTCCCCTGGCTCCCGCGCCGCCCGCAGAGGGCGGTACGGTTCCCGAACCGGCGGAGGTTCCCGATAGCGGTACCGGGGAGTTCGGTTCATTCCCGGGCCGTACGCCGGGAGCCCCGGCGGTTCCTGACTTGCGGGGCCGACGGATTCTCGTGGCCGAGGACAACGACCTGAACCTGGAGGTTATCCTGCGGCTGCTTAAAAAAACCGGCATCGAGGCTGAGTGGGTAGAGAACGGCAAGGAAGCCCTGGAACGGGCCCGGGTGAAGGACTTTGACATAATCCTCATGGATATTCAGATGCCCGTGATGGACGGATACGAGGCATCCCGGGGAATAGCTGACCTTAAGCCCAACGTGCCCATTCTCGCCCTTACCGCCTCGGTGATGGACGAGGACAAGGCACGCTCCAGGGAGGCGGGCATGGCGGGACATATCGCGAAGCCCGTGGACGAAGCCGTTCTTTTCGGCCAACT
>QKDA01000088.1 GCA_003246765.1 Spirochaetales bacterium
CCCGCGGAAAGCGCCAGCCCAGGCTGATTCACCAGCGAAAGCTCAAGCCGGGTAACCCACCCCCCGCTTTCGGCGATTCGCGGAGCGAGAAGGGCCAGGAGGGCAATCCCGTCGGGAAGGGAAACGCCTGCGTCCCCGGGAAGGCCCGCGGCATCGGGCAATGCGGCATCGGGAGGAGGATTCGGATTAACGGGAGCCCTACCCGCCGGGGTTAGCCCCGCAAGGGCGCCCAGCGCCGCAAGCAGGAAGATCGCGCCCAGGGAAAAGCCGACCGCCCCCGAAGGATTCTTTTTGGGGAAGACCCGCCGATACTCCCGGAGATCCGACCCGCCGGGCATTCCCGCGTAAAGCGGACCGCCCCGGGACAGGAGGCGGTGCTCCAGAAGGCGCTCCTCCCTCATGACCGTGACGAGAAAGCCCCTTTCTCCCCGAAGGGTCCCCGGCCGGGCGTCTACCTCGTGGGAAGGGGTAAAGCCAGGATGCAGCCTTTCCAGCTCTACCCGAAGCCGCGCAGCGGCGTTTTTCCCCCGTGAAGCCTTTCCGGGAGGGATGGGCACGAAATAGGACTCGTAATCGTCCGCGGGCAGGACATAGTCGTTTCTCACGGCGCCTCCTCATAGACCGTCAGGGGCCGTCCGAAGACCGTGCAGGAGAGTTTCCACAGGGTACGCCCCGACGGGAGCTCCGCCGACCGGATGGAAACGCCTTCCAGGGAATCGACGAGGGCAATCGCCTGGGTCCACCCGGTAAAATCCCCGCCCTCCCGGGCACAGGCGTTCCTGAATCCCCGGATCACGAAATCCGTTTCCCTGGCCTCCCGCAAGAGCCGTTCCGAGCGGGCGTCCGCCTCCGCGAGGGGGAGCGAGGCCGAGGCGAGGCCGCAAAGGAAAAGGACCGTCAGGGCGACGGCGACCGTCAGTTCAGTGAAGGTCATAGAGCCCCTCCCATCGCCCGTTTTGCCTTCGGTTCTCCTCGAGCACCGAAGCCATGGCCCGCTCCGAGAAGGCCCGTTTCGCCGACACCAGGGAGGCCAGGGAGAGGAAGAGCAGGGAAAGGGCAAAGAGCGTTCCCAGGGCGATCATCGCGGCGCCCCCCCCGTCATCGCCACGAAAGAATGTCCGCATCGCGGCCCTCCCCGCCCTCGGCGCCGTCCGCTCCCAGGGAGACAACCCCGAAGGGAAGCCCTTTGGGGCCCGGAACCTCGTACTTGAAGGAATTTCCCCAGGGATCCCGCGGGATCTCCCGGTCCACGTAAGGGCCGGCCCAACCCTGGGGAACGGGGGACAGGGATGGTTTTTCCCACAGCGCCGCGAGCCCCTGCGCCTCGGAAGGAAAGCGCCCGCAGTCGAGATAGTAGGATTCCAGGGAGAGCTTGAGGGCGGAGATCTGGTTTTTAGCCGACGCGGTCCGGGCGGAATCCAGGTACCGGACCGAGGAAAAACCGACCCCCGCGGAAAGAAGGAGAATGATGGCGATCACGATGATCGTCTCCAGGAAGGTGAATCCTTCCTCGTCGGACGCTGTCATAGGGAACCTCCAATGCCGGTCAAAAGCGGTAGCACGACCGATTCAAGAACGATAGCCAGGTAGAGCCCGGTAACCGCGAGGGCGGCGGGTTCGCAGGCGCCGAGAAACCGGGATCGGCGGGCCTGGTCCCGTTCCGCGTAATAGGCGCCGGCCCGCTCGAAAACCGCGGCGGGATCCCCCGTCTCGGCGCCGACGAGCAACATGTCCGTCACGAGTTCCGGGAAGAATCCCGTGTCCCGGAAAGCGGCAGCCAGCCTTTTCCCGGAGGCGAGGTCCCGAAGCACCGAACCGAGGGCTCGCTCCAGGCGGGGATTCCCGACCGAGGCGGCGCAGAAGGGAATGGCCTCGGAAAGGGGTATTCCCGACCGGGCGAATTGAGCGAACCGTAAGAAAACCCATGCCTCGCCGGGGCCTCCCCCCAAGACCCGCACGGCGGCGGCCGCGAAGGCGAGGGAAAGGACCGAGAGAACCAGGAGGCCGAAGCCCAGGGACCAAGCCAGGGACGAAGGGGATACCGACGTCAGGTTCCGTTCCGCGAGCCAGGGGATGGCCTTGATAAAGACCGCCGCCGTGAGGGAGAGGGAAAGAATGATCACGAAGGCGGGGTATGAAAGGGCCTGGGCCAGCCGTTCCCGGGTTTTTCGTCTCTCCGCGAGCCTGTCTTCGATGCCGGCGAAGGCGTCCGAGAGGTTCCCGGTTTTCTCTATCCCCGCGAACCAGGCGACATACTCCCCGGGAAAGAGCCTTTTCCCGCGGCGGTCCCGGGCCTCGGCGAGGGCGCGGGAAAAGGAGCGGCCCCTGCGCAGCCCCTCATAGACCGAACGGGAGGCTTCCCTGAGGGAGGGGGACAGGCCGCTTCCCCCGAGCAGGCGAACCGAATCCCCCAGGCTGTGGCCTGAGCCGAGGAGGGAGCGCATAGCCGAGGTGAATCCCTCCACGGCGCGGGATTGCGCGCCCCTCACGGTCCTATCTCCCTGAGGATTTCCCTAAGGTCCGTAATTCCCGCGGCGGCCTTGTCCAAGGCGTCCTCCCGGAGGGACCGGAAGCCCCCGCGGAGGGCCGCGGCCTCCGCCTCCGCCCAGGCGTACCCGCCCTCGACCGCCCGGCGGAAATCCGCGTCACCGGCGACGGTTTCCGAGACCACCGTGCGGCCCGAGTACCCCGTAGTCCCGCAGGAAGGGCATCCCGCCCCCCCGCAGGCCGGGCACAGCTTACGGAGCAGGCGCTGGGCCACCGCGAGGTTGAGCACCGAGGCGGCCACATAGGGTTCCACCCCCAGGTTGAAGAGCCGGGGGAGGGTTTCGAGGGCCCCCGAGGCATGGACCGTCGCGAACACCAGGTGGCCCGTAAGGGCAGCCCGCGCGGCGAGCCGGGCGGTTTCGCCGTCCCGGATCTCCCCGATCATGATGACGTCGGGGTCCTGCCTGAACACCCTCCGAAGGAGGCTCTCAAAGGAAAGGCCGAGGGCGTCGTCGGTCTGAATTTGGGTAATCCCCTCCAGGCGGTATTCCACGGGGTCCTCGATGGAGACGATCTTCGTGTCCCCGCCCTTGAGTTCCCGCAGCATGGCCGACAGGGTCGTGGTCTTGCCCGAACCCGTCGGGCCCGTCACCAGGACGAGCCCCGAGCGGGCCCCGATTCCCCGGCGGATCCTCTCGAGCTCCCGGGGGGCAAAGCCGAGGGAGTCGAGACTGAGGGTCTCGTCATCCCCCTTAAGGAGGCGCAGGACCACGGACTCGCCCCTGACCGTGGGAACCGCCGAAAGTCTCAGGTCCACGGTTCGGCCCAGGGCCGTCAGGGTTATGCGGCCGTCCTGGGGGCGGCGGGACTCGATGATATTGAGATTCGCCAGGTGCTTGAGCCGGGATGACAAGGCCAGGGCCCGATCGCTCGTTATCGGCTCGGAGGGGCGGAGCCTTCCGTCGACCCGGAAGCGGACCGCGCCGCGCAGTCCCGCTCGGACTCGATGTGGACGTCCGAGGCCTTGAGCGACAGGGCCTCCAGCAAGATCGAGTTGAGGAGGTTGACGACGGGAGCCCCCAGCTCCACGCTGTCTATGGCCGAGACATCCCCCGAACCCGGCGCGGCATCGCCTTCCTCCTCCCCCTCGGAGGCGTAAAGACGGCTGATCGCCAGGGAGAATTCCTCCGCCGGGAGGACGGCAAAGCTGAAGCTCCTGTCCGGCCATGCCCTCGCTATCCGGGAGCGGAGTTCCGGGGGCTCCTCCCGCAGCACGCCCAAGCGAACCGAGGCGCCCTCTTGCGAAAGGGGAACCACGCCGTTGTGGGAGCAAAAGGCGGGACTGAGAAAGAACCGCTCCAGGGTGGTCTCCTTCATCGGCTTTCCCCCAGATAGGGCTTCACCAGCCGCTCGTACACCGAGGCGGTCCTGGGGCCACCGCCGTCATAGGCGTCGGTGCCGAGGTCCACCCGGGGAATGAGGTAGATCACCATCTGTCCCCGCTCCGAGGAGGTCTGCCGGGTTCGGAAAAGCCAGCCGATGAGGGGAATCCGGGACACCCAGGGGGCGCG
>QKDA01000136.1 GCA_003246765.1 Spirochaetales bacterium
CAAGGTGAAGTACATCCACTCCGAGGTGGAGACCATCGAGCGGGTGGAGATCCTCAAGGGGCTCCGCGCGGGAGAGTTCGACATTCTCGTGGGCATCAACCTCCTCCGGGAGGGAATCGACCTTCCGGAGGTTTCCTTTATCGGAATCCTCGACGCGGACAAGATCGGCTTCCTGCGCTCCGCCACGAGCCTCATCCAGATCATCGGGCGGGCGGCCCGCAACGAGAACGGCGCGGTGGTCATGTACGCGGACAGGATGAGCGAGGCCATGAGGTCCGCTATCGAGGAAACGGACCGCCGCAGGGCCATCCAGGAGAAGTGGAACGCCGACCACGGCATCACCCCCAAAACCATCCGCAAGGCCGTGGAGGACATCCTCACCCGGGAGAACGAGCTCAAGAAGGAAGCCGCCGAGACCGAGTCGGGAGTTCTCGTGTCGAGCTACAACCTCTTGGTTCCCCAGGAACGGAAGAAGCTCATCCGGGAGCTGGAAAAGCAGATGGCGGAATACGCCGAGATGCTCCAGTTCGAGGAGGCCGCGGTGATTCGGGACAAGATTGCGGAGATCAAGAAGATGGATAAATGAAATCCCGGAACCGGCGTTGAAGAGGACGCCGGTTTCGGCTATGATTGCCGCCATGAAGCCCCTACTCATCGCCCTTACCGCCTTCTCCCTCGCCATGCCCGCCCTTGCCGCCCTTCCGGCGGCGAAGCCCTCGGGAATTACCCTGGGGGCGTCCCTGGCCTACGCCAAGACGATTGACGATTTTTCCGACAAGGAAGAGGCCGATTGGGATCTCCGGATCGAGGACTACCCCTTTTTCGGCGAGGCCGGGGCATGGTGGGAGGCTCCCCTGGGGCTCGAGAATGCAGCCTTCATCCTGGGCCTGCGCGCGGGCATGGTCAGCCTCATCGACACGGAAGCCCCGGACCATCAGACCCATTACGGGCTTTCCACGATTCCCGCAGGGCTTTTCGCCCGATTCGAGGCGGGTCTTTTTTCCCTGGACCTTTCCTCGGGAATTCACCGCTGGAGCCTTGACTATCAGGTTGGGGAAGAGAATCTCGACAATACGGGTCTCGACCTTTACGCCTCGATCTCCCCCGGGGTCGGAACCCTCCTCTTCGGGCACGTAGCGGTTCGAACCGCGGCGGTCTTTACCTATTACGCCATACCGGACATCGGGAACGGGGTTTCCGCCAACGCCCTGACCGCCGGCCTTTTATGCGCCCTGAATTTAAGATAATCCCGAATTTCTCCAAGAGGTGGGTTATACTTTAAGATAACCAGAAAGTTATTCTCCATTGTTGAGGCATTCTGGAAGGAGGCTCACAATGAGGCGCAAGAACCTTTTAATGACGGCCCAAGCGGTCTCGCTCCTGCTTTTTGCCCTGCCGGTCTTGCCGGCACAAACCACCGAGACGACCTTAAGTGCCCTGCCGTCGATCGCTTTTCCAACCGGTCCGAAGCTTGACGACGGGCTGGCCTACTATTCCATGGGCTACGGCGCGTCCGTACGGGGCGAACTGACCCCTGCCTTCGCTCCGTGGCTCTTTGGCCGGCTTTCCTTCGACTACGAGCTCATACCGGTGAACGGTTCGTCCCAAGCGGTTTCCTTCGCCTACGGCGGGGGCGGCCTCGGGCTCTCCTTTTCGCCCCTGTCCAGGCTGGCCCTCAGGGCGGCGGCGGGAGGAGGAATCTACCTGGCCGCCGCGGAGGCGGGAACCGTGCGGAATCCGTACGCCGAGGCCGGGGGAGAGATCCTCGTCCGCTTCACGCCAGCGGTTGCCCTGAACCTGGGGGCGAAGTACCGTTACGCGCCGGTTCCGTCGGACGTGCTCTACGAGGGGGTCTCGGTGCAGGCGGGGCTCGTGTATGACCTGGCGGGGTCCCGAAAGGGAACCAACATACGGCTCGATCCCCAGATAACCCCCGTGTTTCCCCTCTTCTACTCCTACTACGATAAAAACCCCTTCGGCGCCGCCCAGGTAGCCAACAAGGAAAGCATTCCGATACAGAACGTGCGCCTGAGCTTCTACGCCAAGCAGTTCATGGATTCCCCCCGGATTTGCGGCGAGCTCGAGAGCCTCTCCCCCGGGGAAAAGGCGGATCTTCCCGTCTACGGACTGTTCAACGACGCGATCTTCCGCGTCACCGAAGGCACCAAGGCCGCGGGAGAGTTTACCCTGGAGTACTACTACCTCGGCCGAAAGACCGTCCGGACGATACCCGTGACCCTGGCGGTTCAGAACCGCAACGCCATGACCTGGGACGACGACCGGAAGGCCGCGGCCTTCGTGACCGCCAAGGACCCGGCGGTTCTCGGGTTCGCGAAGAACGTGGCCGCCACGGTGCGGTCCGATCCTGCGACGCCGGCGATTTCCACGGAATTCCGCACCGCCTTGGGCCTCTTCCAAACCCTGAAGATATACGGCATAGGTTACGCCGTGGATCCGACGACCCCCTTCGACCAGTTTTCCTCCAGCGATACCGCGGTCGACTTCCTCCAGTTCCCGGGGCAAACCCTCTCGTACCGCGCCGGAGACTGCGACGACCTCACGGTGCTCTACGCGGCTCTCCTGGAGTCGGTGGGAATCGAGACGGCCCTGGTAACGGTCCCCGGTCATATTTTCCTCGCCTTCAATCCCGCCCTTTCTCCCGAGAACGCCGCGAGGGCCTTCGCCAACGATACGGACTACGCGGTGTTGGACGGAAAGGTATGGATTCCCGTGGAAGTGACCCTGGTCAAGGACGGTTTCCTCCGTGCCTGGAGCGAGGGGAGCCGGGAACTCTCCAACGCCGCCGCCGCGGGGACCGCCGCCCTGTACCCGGTCCGCGATGCGTGGAAGACCTATGAACCGGTTGGTTTCGCGGAAGGGGGCGCGCTCGTGGCCCTCCCCGCCCAGGAAAGCCTCGTTTCGGCCTACCGCGCGGAACTCGAGCGATTCTCCCGCGCCCAGGTGGCGGACAGGGTAGCGTCCCTCGAGGGGCTCATACGAAAGGGATCCGACAGCGCCAAGAACGCCAACCGCCTCGGAATCCTCTACGCCCAGTACGGGCTCATCGCGGAGGCCCGCACCCAGTTCGAGTACGCCGTCAAGACGTCCGACCTTCCCCAGGCCATAATCAACCTCGGGAACGTCGAGTACCTGCAGGGCAATTACAAAGAGGCCAAAAAACGGTACGAAACCGCCCTGCGCGCGCTCCCGGGCAGCTCGGCATGCCTCGTGGGTCTCGCCCGGACCCAGCAAGCCCTCGGGGACACCGCGGGTTTTAGAACGACCGTGGCGGAGCTCAAAGAGGCCGACTCGGCGGCGGTGGCGGCATACTTTCCCGGCGGCGGAGCCAGCCGGGCATCGGAAACGGAAGACAGGAGGGTCGAATTATGGGGAGAATGAACGCGCCTAAGGCGGCGGCACTGGCCGCCCTTACCCTTTGCCTTTCGTCAAT
>QKDA01000181.1 GCA_003246765.1 Spirochaetales bacterium
AGCCGATTAAGGTTTTTCCCGGCAACCGCTTCAAGGAAGAGCGCCGCCGCTTTCTCGAGGTTCACGAAGCGCTGACGCCAGCGGACTGCCTTGAGCTCCTCGTTGGTGGATTCCATTCTTTACTTCCCTATCTTGGCAAGGAAATCGGCGAGGCTTTCCTTCCAGTCGGGGATCGCGTAGGTAGGGTCCGCGGCGGCGAGGGCGGCGGCTATTTTGGCCTTGTCCAGGACCGAGTACGGGGGGCGGCGGACCTTGGCCGGAAACTCGGCGCTGGTGCAGGGCTTGACCTCGCAGTCCTTGGCGAGGAGGCCGAGGGAACGGCCCTGCTTGTGGATTTCGCAGGCGAAGTCGTACCAGGTGATGTTCCCGAGGTTCGAGAAATGGTAGACGCCGGGGGCGGCCCGGCCCGCTTCGGCGGCATGGAGGCTTCCCGCGGCGATGAGGCGGGCCATGGCGTCGGCGAGGTCGTAGGCGTTGGTGGGGGTTCCACGCTGGTCGTTCACCACCGAGAGGGTTTCCTTTTCCTTCATGAGGCGGAGCATGGTGAACACGAAGTTGTTGCCGTGGGGCCCGTAGAGCCAGGCGGTGCGGATGATCCAGGTATCGGGGTTTTCCGCGAGGGCCGCGAGTTCACCGTCGCGCTTGGTAAGGCCGTAATAGCCCGTGGGGTCCGTGGGATCGTCCTCGCGGTAGGGCCGCGCGCCGTCGCCGTGGAAGACGTAGTCCGTGGAGACGTGGAGGAGCTTGGCCCCGATTTTCTTCGCCACCCGGGCGATGTTCCGGGGGCCTTCCTCGTTGAGGACGCGGCAGAGTTCCCGGTCGTCCTCGGCCTTGTCCACGGCGGTGTAGGCGGCGCAGTTGACGATCCAGTCCAGGGACTGGCAGGCGTCGGCGAGGTTTTGGGCGTATTCCGAGAGGGAGGCCTCGCTGGTGATGTCCACTTCCCGGTCGGTTCCCACGAAGGGAATTCCCCGGGAGGCGAGAAGGTTCGAGAGCTCGGTGCCGAGCATGCCTTTGTTTCCGATGAGCCAGATCATGGTTAATATCCCTTATTATTAGTCGCCCGGAAAGATTACTACTTTTTTTCCGCGTTCACGAAGAATCGGAGCAGCGATGGTCTGTAGTTGAATTAAAATTTGAACTTTTTCTTTATATGAGAGGCGAGCCAGGTCAATTCGGCGCTGTTTTTTAGCTTCTATGGCATTCTTCATTACAGAATTAGTCATAACCATTGTTTTGCCTTCTCGGATAATGAAAATCGTTCAAGAATTCCTGATAGTTTTTCCATATTTACCGTAGCTTCCTCAATAAGCATCTCAACTCGAGCCCGATCTTTGTTTCTTCCGGTTTGAATGGATATCGCGATTAAGTATTCTACGCTAAAAACCCGTACGGATTCATTACCGTACTTATTGATTTCTGCCTCGGTGAGAGCGGTCTCTACAAGATCATTATAGGCCGGCAAAAACTGAACTGGTACGCCTTCTATATTTACGTATTCACCTTCGCTAGCATAGCCGAGAGTCGAAAGATACTCATATAGAGGCGATAACGTAATCAAACCTGACGATAGGGTCGGCAGGATAACGAATATATCTAGATCGAATGTGCTTACCGGTTCAATATAGAACATTGCCCCCATAGCACCGCCAATCGCGTATTGCTCAAGTACACCTTCTTTTACCAAACGATTTAGGACAGCAAAGGTCTTCTCCAAGAGGTTATTCCTTCTATGCAAGCAACGGGTTCTTTTTGTCCTTCTCCGAGAGGATGTACTCCATGCCGAGGTCGGGCCAGGCGATGCCCACGGAGGGGTCGCTCCAGAGGAGGCCGCCCTCGTCGGAGGGGTTGTAGAAGTCCGTGCATTTGTAGGTGAACACGCAGGCGTCCGAAAGCACGAGAAAGCCGTGGGCGAAACCCTCGGGGATGTAGAAAAGGTTGTTTTTTTGCCCCGAAAGGGTCACGGCGTGCCATTTTCCGTAGGTTTTTGAGCCCGGGCGGAGATCCACGGCCACGTCGAACACCTCCCCCTCCACTACCCGCACGAGCTTGCCCTGGGGCCGCATTTTCTGGAAGTGGAGGCCCCGGAGCACGCCCTTGACGGAGCGGGACTGGTTGTCCTGCACGAAGCGCAGGGAAAGGCCGGCCTCGGCGAAGTCCCGCTCGTTCCAGGACTCGAAAAAGGCTCCCCGCGCGTCGCCGAAGACCTTGGGCTGAATTTCAAAGAGCCCCTCGATGGGGCATTCGGTTACGGTGATGGGCATGATGCTTTAGGCGTTCTCCGCGATGTATGAAAGGTACTGGCCGTACTCGGTCTTGTAGCCCGCCGCCAGGGCGAGGAGCATGGCCTTGTTGATCCAGCCGTTGGAATAGGCGATTTCCTCGATGCAGGAAACGTACATTCCCTGCCTCTTTTGGATGGTTTCGATGAAGTTGGAGGCCTCCAGGAGGCCGTCGTAGGTGCCCGTGTCGAGCCAGGCCATGCCCCGGCCGAGGATTTCCACCGAGAGCTTTCCCGAGTCGAGGTAGGCGTTGTTCACGGCGGTGATCTCGATTTCCCCCCGGGCGGAGGGCTTTACGTTCTTGGCGATTTCCACCACCCGGTTGTCGTAAAAGTAGAGCCCCGGAACGGCGTAATGGGACTTAGGCTTGGCGGGCTTTTCCTCGATGGAGAGGGCCTTGCCGGAGGAGTCGAACTCCACGACGCCGTAGGAGGTGGGATCCTTCACGTAGTAGCCGAAAATGGCCCCGCCCCCCTCCTTCCCGATGCGCTCGGCGGCGTTCCGCAGGGTGGCGCTGAAGCCCCGGCCGTAAAAGACGTTGTCCCCGAGAACCAAGGCGGCGGAATCGCCCGCGATGAAGGATTCGCCCACGATGAAGGCGTCCGCGAGGCCCCGGGGGCTTTCCTGAACGGCGTACTCGAAGCGCATGCCGAGCCAGGCCCCGTCGCCGAAGAGCTCCTTGAACACCGGGAGGTCCCGGGGGGTGGAGATGATGAGGACTTCCCGGATTCCGGCGAGCATGAGCACCGAAAGGGGGTAGTAGATCATGGGTTTGTCGTAGAGGGGCAGGATCTGCTTGGAGACCGCCCGGGTGATCGGGTAGAGCCGGGTGCCGGAGCCCCCGGCGAGGATTATGCCTTTCATGAATGTACCTCGGAAATGGATATATGGGCTTAAGTATAGCTCTTGGATACGGCGGTTTCAGGCGCCGGGGCGCCGAATCGGAAAGTCCGCGTTCGGGGCGCGCGGCTTCCCCGGAGGGAGCGCCGGACCTTTCCGGGACTTGCGAGAAGAGGCCGTGACGGGCGTTATCCCTTTAGGTACCGTGCCGCCGCAACAGGCTACGGGGGATATGCGCCTTATGTTAAACCGTGAGACAGAATACCACAGTGCGGGGGATGAAACAAGCGAAGGGGCGCACAATTCCCCCTCGGAGGGGTGGCGGA
>QKDA01000261.1 GCA_003246765.1 Spirochaetales bacterium
GGCGTTGATTTCCTTCTCCCCCGCCAGAGTAATGTCTTTGCCCGGAAAGAAGGCCTTGAACCGTACCATCCACTTCAGGTATGCGTCGATGGTTCTCGGGCTGTAGTGCCGGGCGGTAAGGGCGGAAAGGAAGCGGTCAGAGAGAGGGAAGGCTTGGTTTGCGCAAAATCGGGGCGGTTGGCGCGTAGGGGAAGCTGAAGCGGGGAACGGAGTGACTGGGGGCGGGGCAGACGGCGGCGCGGAGGGCCTTTGCGCATCGGTGTCGGGGGAGAAGGGCGACGCCTCGGAGAACGGTTCGATGCAAAGGCCTGCGTTGTAGATCGCCCTGAGCAGGTATTGAGCCCGAAGGGGCCTGTCGGGCAGGGTCCAGGCCTTGCGGAGTGAATCCCAGAGGGCACCGGGTACGGTCTTTACCGCTCGGACTATCGATTTGTCATACTTAAAAACCACTTCCAGGAGGGGGCCATAGGTTCCGGGTACGCCCCTGACGCTTATCAGTATCATCGCTGGTTGCCTCCGGTTGTTTGTCGGCTCCTGCGGCGACGGTGCCCGAGGTAAGGAAGAAATACGCGAAAGGGGCGCGAACGCTACGGGGCGGAGGGGCTATCCTTGACAGGTCCGGTGCAGGGCGGGAAAATCAGGGGGTAAAGGGGTTCGCCATGTTAACGTTTAAAGAAACGCTTCCCGGCTTTGATACGGCCATCGTGTCAAACCGTTTTTCCCGCGCGGAGGTCTCGCTCTACGGGGCCCAGGTGCTTTCGTGGATTCCCGAGGGGGGCGAGGACGCCCTTTTTATAAGCTCGACAGCGGTCTTTGAGCGGGGCAAGGCCATTCGGGGAGGGATACCCCTCTGCTTTCCCTGGTTCGGGCCCCGGAAGGACGCTCCATCGCTGCCCCAGCACGGGTTCGCGAGGACCCTGCCCTGGAAACCCCTCTCCTTTGAGGACGAGGGGGAGCGCTCTACCCTGGTATTGGGGCTCACCGATTCGCCCGAGACCATGGGGCTTTGGCCACATCCCTTCGCGGCGGCTTTGGCGGTGAGCGTCGGTGAGGCATTGGAGCTGACCTTTTCGGTGACCAACACCGGGGAGGAGCCCCTGGAGTACACCGACGCCCTGCACGCCTATTTTAGGGTTTCGGAGGTGACGGCGGCCGCGACGGAGGGGTTCGAGGGGATCGGGTACGTCGACCGGGCGGAGGGAGGGGGAAAGCCCGGCCCGATGCTCGGCACGGAGCCCGGCCCGGCGCTCGGCACGGAGCCTGGCCCGACGCCCGGGACCGGGGGAGGGACGGCCGGGAGCGGGGGGATTCCCTTCGGCGGCGAGATCGACCGGGTATACTGGACCGGCGAGCGGCGAAGGATCGTCGACGGCGGCGGCAAGTCCCGGATCACGGTTTGGAGCGAGGGCTTTCCCGATACGGTGGTCTGGAATCCGGGCCGCGTGAAGGGGCCCGCCATAGCGGATCTCGGCGAGGGGGAATGGTCGCGCTTCCTCTGCGTGGAACCCGCCGCCGCGGGGACCAACCGGATACGGCTTGAGCCCGGGGCGACGGCCTGCCAGAGGATGAGGATCGAAAAGGAAGGTAAGCGATGAACATCAAGGACGCGATGAAGGCGAGGGTCTCCCGCAGGGCCTTCCTGGGGGAGCCGGTGGACGCGGACGTGGCGGAACGACTAATGGAGCTGATGCTCGAGATAAACCGGGAGGAAGGCCTAAATTTCCGTTTCATCGAGAACGGGGGCGCGGCCTTTGAGGGTCTCTCCCGGAGCTACGGGATGTTCTCGGGGGTACGCTCCGTGATGGTCCTCGCCGGAAGGCCGGACGACCCGGAGAGGAAGGAGAAGGTGGGCTATTTCGGCGAGCGCCTCGTCCTTGAGGCTACCGCCTACGGCCTGGGCACCTGCTGGGTGGCGGGAACCTTTGACCGGCACAGCCCGGCCCTGGGAGTGCCCGAGGGGGACGAGCTGGAGTGCGTGATCCCGGTGGGCAAAGCCCGGGGGGAAGCATCCCTCCGGGAGCGGATTATCCACCGCATGACCCAGGGCAGGGAGCTCCTTCCGGAAGACATCGTAGACTCCGACGGGGAGCTTCCCCAGCGGGTGAGGGAGGGGCTCGAAGCGGTCCTCTCGGCGCCCTCGGCGAAGAACGGCAGGCCCGTGCGCTTTACGTGGCGGCAAGGCCGTCTTTCGGCGGCGATCCCGGACACCTACCATATGCAATGGGTAGATCTCGGGATTGCCAAATTCCACTTCGAGCTCGCCGCTGGGGGCCGCTTCGAGCGGGGAAACGGGGGCGTCTGGGATCCCGAGGGAACCGGAGGGGCCGGAGCCTGATGGGTCATTCTCGGCGCCGCTGCGCCCGTGAGTCAGCCCGGAAGGGCTGACGGGGATTTCGCCCCGGAAGGAGCCTTCTGCGTCAATCCTTGAGTATCTTCACGCTGCAGCGGCGGCTTCGGGGGCCGTCGAACTCGCAGAACCAGATGCCCTGCCAGGTGCCGAGGGCGAGGCGGCCGCCGGATACGATGACCGTGACGGAGGAGCCCACGCAGGAGGCCTTGAGGTGGGCGGCGGAGTTTCCCTCGGCGTGGCGGAAGTCGCCCCGGTCGGGGAAGGCGCGGTCGAGGCCGAGGAGAAGGTCGCGGACTACGTCGGGGTCGGCGTTTTCGTTGATCGTGAGCCCCGCGGTGGTGTGGGGGCAGTAAACGACGCAGAGGCCGTCGGTTATGCCGGATTCGGCGACGATGGCGGCGACGCGGCCGGTAACATCGATAAGGCCCTCCCGCTCGGTGGAGAGGTTGAAAGTCTCGTACATGCATGCCTCCTGGTCCCGTTTTCGCTCTACCCCAGTATAGTATCCCCCGGGGAAAACCCTGCGCTTTTATTTCTTAGCGAATTACTATGCTTTTTTTTCCTCGCGCCTATTGATATTTTTTTCTCGATTGAGTATATCAATGGCATGCCGGCCTGCGGAAGAGGACTGGACGCTGCGAAAGCGGCGCCTTGCGTCTGACCCCAAGGGACGGGATACGACAACCCCGCCTCATGTCCGTCCCTTACGGATCGCTCCCCCCAACGGGCGATACGGTGGGACGCGAACCCTGTCGCGCGCGCCGTTCCCGCTCCCCTGCGCTTCCGCCCGTCCGGTCCAGCAAACCGGAAACGAAAGGAGCGACAGAACATGGAAAACCGCGCCGTCGGCGTCATCGCCGTCATCATCAAGGAAAGAACCGCCTCCGCAAGCCTCGTGAACGAGGCCCTCACCAAGCACGGGGACATCGTCATCGGCCGCATGGGCATTCCCTACCACGAGCGGGACCTCAACATCGTCACGCTGATCGTGGACGCCTCCACCGACGAGATCGGGGCGCTCACGGGCAGGCTCGGCCAGATTCCGGGGGTCACGGTGAAGTCGACCCTGGCGAAGGTTTGAGGGG
>QKDA01000209.1 GCA_003246765.1 Spirochaetales bacterium
CACCGAGGCGGTGCTCCGCCAGCTCGAAAGCATCGTGTACGCGGAGGTAGAGGGCTACAAGGACGTGACGGTCCTCGCGGGAACCTCGGGAAGCTACGGCCTCGGCTCGGCGAGCTCCTACACGGGACAGCTCACGATCAACCTACCTCCCCTTAAGGACCGCGTCGACAGCGAGGACGAGATCAAGGACACCCTCCGCTCCCACTTCGCGGACATACCCGGGGCGACCTTCGCCTTCGGGTCCTCGGGCGGGATGAACGTCGGCGGCGGAACCTCCGCGGTGGACATCAAGGTCAAGAGCGAGGACCTCGACAAGGCCCGCTCCACCGCCTACGCCATCCGGGACCTCCTGAGGGACCAGGCGTCGGACTACGTGACGGACCCGCAGATCTCCATGAAAGAGGGACTCCCCCAGGCGAATATCGTGATCGACCGTGACAAGCTCTACACCCTGGGCCTCAACATCTATTCCGTGGGGCAGGAGATCCGCGCCAACGTGGCGGGCACCACCGCCTCCCGCTTCCGATCGGGGGGCGAGGAGACGGACATAGTGATAGAGCTCGCGGAAGCGGACAAGACCCGCCTCGCGGACCTGGAGCAGATCTTCGTGACCACGCCCCAGGGCCAGAGGATCCCGGTATCGAGCTTCGCCCGCTACGAGGAAGGGGTTTCCCCCATCACCATCGCCCGAGAAAACCAGAGCCGCATCATCAGCGTGACCGGGGGCTCCAGGCCAGGGGCCTCCATCACGGACATCCAGAAAAACGTGGAAGCCCTGGTGCAGAAGAACATTCCCCAGGACCCGGACGTGCGCATAGAGTATTCCGGCGACTTCGAGGAGCTAATGAAGGCGATCAAGCAGTTCGTGGTCATCATCCTCATGGCCATCATCCTGGTGTTCGCGGTCATGGCGAGCCAGTTTGAGTCCCTGCTGGATCCCTTCATCGTGCTCTTTACCCTGCCCCTCACCATCATCGGCATCGTGCTGGTATACTTCGTCATGGGAGACCCCCTGAACGTTCTGACCGCGGTAGGGCTCCTCATCCTGGTGGGAATTATCGTCAACAACGGCATCGTGCTGGTGGACTACACCAACCTCCTGAGGAAGCGGGGACTCAATCTCGTCGACGCCTGCGCCGAGGCGGCCCGAAGCCGCCTGAGACCCATCCTCATGACCACCCTTACCACGGTGCTCGGCCTCGTGCCCATGGCCTTCTTCCCCGGGGAGGGCTCGGAGATGGTAATGCCCATCGGGCGCACGGTGCTCGGGGGGCTCTCCTTCGGCACCATGATGACCCTCTTCCTCATGCCCGTGCTCTACTACATCTTCAACCGGATACGGGAAAAGAGGGAGGAGAAAAGGCGGATGAAGGCGGCTCTCGCCCTTGAGGGCGCGGTCCAAGGAGGCAACGCATGAACCGCATCGAGATAATCTACAGCCAGCCCCTGGAAGAGGACGTGTTCGCGGCCATGAAGGACATTCCGGAGGCGAAGTTCTTCACCGTCGTGCCCGGCGTCCACGGGCGGGGATATTCCACCCCAAAGATGGGGGACCCCGTATGGCCCGAGGTGAACAACCTCATGCTGATCTACTGCGAGTCCGACTCCGCCGCGGCGGAGATCGCCCGACGGGTGTCGAAGGTACGCGAAGAGTACCCCAACGAGGGCCTCGCGGTGTTTACCCTAAAGGGTTGACGGCGGAGTAAGGGAAAAAAAAAGAGGCGCGCTGACCTTCCCGGCCGGCGCGCCTTTTCTTTTGTTACTCCCCGAAGGGCAGCCACCTCGTTTCCGAGGCCTCCCTCTCCTTGAGGGCCTTCCACGCGAGGAGGGCCTTCCGGGCGGACTCGAAGGCGATTGGGGCGGTCTCGATCTCGTCGGGCATGATAAGATGAAAGGCGGCCACTTCGGCGTAGTCCGGCCGGATCTGGTCGAGGGAACCCGAAAAGCGGGCGCGGAAGTAAAGGTCGCAGGTCTTGTAGGTGACGCTCTTGTACTCGTACTCGTTCGGCCAGGACCCCAGGAATTCCAGGTCCTTCACCTCCAGGGATATCTCCTCCCGGCATTCCCTCACCGCCGCGTCCTCGGCCCGTTCTGCGGGATCCACGAAGCCTCCCGGCAGGGCAAGCATGCCCATGGCGGGATCCCGGTTCCGCACGAGCATAAGCACGCCCCCCTCCACCTCAAGCACCACGCTCGCCGAAGTCGCCACGTTGTGATAGTAGGTAAAAAGGCAAACCGGGCAGTACCAGAATTTTCTTTCCCTGTACTGGTAGCCGATCGATCCGCACCGGGGGCAGTATTTGAGGCTCACGGGATTCATTCTCGGTTCACATCCTATGCAAGCGCGACGCAAGTATGAGCAGCGCCGAAAAGACCGGCACGGCTATTGAGAGTATAAGCCCCGCCCTTCCCGATTTCCAGTGAAGATACCTCGAATTTTTTTCCCTACCGTAATAGCGCGCGTGGATCGCCTCGGCGAGCCGGTCCGCACGGGAGAGAGTCCGTAGTATGAGCGGCACGAAAAGGGAGGCGGCGCCGGAAATCGCGGCGCCAAAGCCCTTGCGGGAAAGGGGCCCTCCCCTTTTCGGCCCCCCGCCGCCCCGAATAAGCCGGGCGGTGACGATGCGGGCGGCCTCGCCGTAGAGCAGGGAGATAAACCGAAAGACGATGCCCGTCACCAGCGCCATGTCCCGGACGGGAAACCCGAGGCGGCCCAGGGGAAAGAGGAGGTCCTCCATGCCGTACATGATCTCCGAATGGGAGGTAATCTCGACGAAGATCGAGAGAATTCCGTAGAGGGCGAAGAACCGAAGGAAAAACTCCGCCGCGTAAGCGGGATTCCGGAGAAACACGTATTGAATTCCCGCCAAAAGAGCGAGCCACGGCAGGATGCGGAGAATTCCCCCGAGAAAACGCCGGCGGTCGAGGCGGGCGGCGGCGGCGGGAAAGGCGAGGAAGCCCAGCAGGACCAGGAGCGCAGGCCAGCCCCGGACCGCCACCGCGGCGGCGCACAGCGACAGGGTTCCGAGAAATTTCGGAAGCGGCGGAAGCCGGCGCAGGGGCGAATCCCCTCCCGAGGAGAGCCCCGCCTCCCCGGAACGGAGGCGCTCCAGGGAACGGAGTTCCCGATCGGCGCCGGGGCCCGAGGATGTCTGTTGGGAATGGGCGCGCCGGCTAAGGGCCCGGGCCCCTTCGGCGGGTGGCGGCAGCTCGACGACCCGGTCGGCGGCGCTTCGCTCGGCGTCCCGGGTAGAGGTAAAGACTACCGCCTTGCCCGAGGCCGCCAGGCTCCGGATGAGGGAGGAGAGCTGGGCCCGGCTGCGCATGTCCAGGGCGGAGAAGGGCTCGTCCAAGAGGATTACCGGGGTGTCCAGGGCAATTATGCCCGCCAGGGCGGCCTTGCGCCGCTCCCCGCCGGAGAGGGAGAAGGTC
>QKDA01000069.1 GCA_003246765.1 Spirochaetales bacterium
CCGCGAGGATCACCTCGCCGTACTTCGACTTAGGGCTGTCCTCGGCGGTGACCACGGGATACTTGATGGACTCGCCCAGGGTCTCGATGAGGCCGTTGAACTTGCCCGTGTCGCAGTACACCCAGCGGTAGAGGGCGGTATTGTTCTTCCGCGAGATGAGCACCACCTCGGTCACGAGGATTCCGGAGTCTCCCACCAGGGAGCGGCCCGGCTCCAGGACGATCTCGGGCATCTCATCGCCGAAGTCTTCCCGGAGGTAGCGGGTGATCTCCGAGGCGTACTCCGACAGGTCGTTGGTGGCCTGCACGTAGTTCGCGGGAAAGCCGCCGCCCATGTTGATCATCTGGAGGCGGATTCCTTCCTCCTCCTCGAGGCTCGTCATGAGGTACTTGGTCTTGGCGATGGCGTCGTTCCACTGGCCGATGTCGCGCTGCTGGCTTCCGACGTGGAAGGAAATGCCCCAGGGGGTGAGCCCGTGGTCCCGGGCCTGAACGAGAAGATCATACGCCATGTCGGGATGGCAGCCGAATTTCCGCGAGAGCGGCCAGTCGGCGGTGACGGAATTCTCCACCAGGATGCGGACGTACACCTTGGAGCCGGGGGCTTCCCTCGCGATGTTCTTGAGGTCCTCCTTGCTGTCGGTGGCGAACATCCGGATGCCCTTTTCGTAAAAATAGGCGATATCCTTGGCCTTTTTTATGGTATTCCCGTAGCTGATCCGGTCCGCGCCCACGCCGAGGCCCATCACCTTGTCGAGTTCGTACCTGGAGGCGATGTCGAAATTCGAGCCGAGCTCGTTCAGGAGGGATATGACCTGGGGATGGGGATTTGCCTTGACCGCGTAATAGATCTGGGCGAAGGGAAAGGAGTTCTGAAGCTTGATGAAGTTCTTCTTGATGGTGCGCAGGTTTACCACTACGCACGGGGTCTCGAGTTTTTCCGAAAACTCGAGGAAACGATGCCATTCGGCGTCACCGATAAAGTCTTCTCTGTTCAATTCGTTTTATTGCACCTCCTTGGGTACTGTAAAAGTGGGGCGATTTTTTGCAATATAATGGGGGGGGGCGGTTGTGTCAATCGAAGGGATGGACGATAATGCCCCCCATGGCGGTATTTTTGCAGATTTTCTCTCTCTTTCTCGTAATGGCCGCGGGATGGGGCTTTACCCGGCTGGGATACCTCGATAAGGAGGGGGTTCGGGGGATCTCAAACCTCATCCTGAAGCTCACCCTGCCGTGCCTCATCGTGGTGTCCCTGCAAAAGCCCTTTTCCCGGGAACTGCTCTCGGTCTCCCTCATGACCTTGGGAGCCGCCACGGTCTACTACATGGCGGCCATCGCCCTCTCCCTCCTGGCGGTGCGGCTCCTGGGAACCCCGCAAAGGCAGAGGGGGGCGCTGACCTTCGCCCTGGCATTCTCGAACTGCGCCTTCGTGGGCTTTCCCGTGGTGGCCTCCATCCGCAGTGGAGACGCCCTCTTTATCCTTTCCATCCACAATGTCCTATTCAACCTCCTGGCCTTCACCGCCGGGGTGAGGATCATGGAGGGCAAGACCGGCCGCGGGATGGACCTCATGAAGATTCTCAACGTCAACGTCCTCGCCACGGCGGCGGGGTTCGCGCTTTTCCTGCTCTCGGTCCCCCTGCCCGCCGCTTTGCGCTCCCCCCTGGAAAGCCTCGGCTCCCTTACCACCCCCCTCGCGATGATCGTTACGGGGTCCATGCTCGCCCGAACCTCCCTGAAAACCGCCGTGGGCGACTGGAGGGTCTTCGCCGTATCCGCCCTGCGTCTGGCCCTGTGGCCCCTTCTCGCCTGGGCGGCCCTGAGGGCCTTCCGCGTCGGGCCCGACCTGAGCGCCATTACGGTGATCGTGGCGGGCATGCCCGCGGCCTCCAATACCGGGATTATCGCGGAGATCTACGGCGGGGACACGGAAACCGCCTCTTCCGCCGTTTTCGTCTCGACCCTCCTTTCGGTTCTCACGATTCCCCTCTTGGCGATGTTCCTGGGTTAGGCGGATTTTCCCAGGCTGTGATAGAATCACTGCATGGACACACCAACAACCGAGGCCCTGGAACGTTTCCGGGGCGCCCTAGCGATCGACACCGTTTGGCCCGACGGGGCCAGAGAGGACTCCCCGGAGGGGGAAAGGGCCGCGGGAAAGCTCCGGCAATTCCAGGATTACCTCGTCTCCTCCTACCCCGCCTTCCATGCGCGCTGCGAACGCCACGAGTTCGGCCCCTGGGGCGTAGCCTACCGATGGGCGGGAACCGGCTCGGGGGGTGATCCGATCCTCCTGATCGCCCACTACGACGTGGTTCCCGCCGAGGCCGTGCATTGGACGGTACCCCCCTTTTCGGCGACGGTTTCCGGGGGCTTCGTAATCTCCCGGGGAACCCTGGACACGAAAAACACCCTCATCGGGGCCCTGGAGGCGGCGGAAGAGCTCGCGTCCTCGGGATTTAAGCCCCGCAGGGACATTTGGTTTGCTTTTGGGGGCGACGAGGAACGCTCGGGCACGCGGGGGGCCCAGGCCATGGCTGCGTGGTTCGCGTCCCGGGGAATCCGGTTCGAGTGGCTCCTGGACGAGGGCGGCGTGGTCGCCCGGGGGGAGTTCCCCGGGGTGAACGAGCCTATTGCCCTCATCGGGGTCGAGGAAAAGGGGTTCCTTGACCTGGAGCTCATCGTGCGGCAGGAACCGGGGCACGCCTCCCGGCCCCCCAAAACCCAGGCGGTGGGGGTACTCGCCAGGGCCCTCCTCAGGCTTTCCAAAAAGCCCTTTCCCTTTGCCCTGACGCCCACGGTGGAGCGGTTCTTTTACCTTCTGGGAGCGCGTACCCGGGGGATACGGGGCTTCGCGATGAGGCATGCCCGTGCCCTGGGGCCCCTTTTCTTCCGTCTCGCCGCGGTCTCCCCGGCGGTAACCTCCTTTTTAAGGACCACCTTGGCCATGACCCAGCTTTCGGGGAGCCACGCGGACAACGTACTTCCCTCGGAGGCCAAGGCCGTGCTGAATCTCCGCCTCTTGCCGGGGTGGACGGTCGAAAAAGCCGAGGCCCGGGTGAGGAAGATCGTCTCGGACAGCCGGGTCATTGTTCGGGTGAGTCCCGAACGGGCGGCGAACGAACCGACCGTCGCCGGATCAAGAGTCGCCCGGGGCGAGGGCCCCGGATGGAAGGAGGTCGCCTCGGCGACGGTGAAGGCCTTTCCCGACTCCGTTCCGGTGCCCTATCTCGTGACCGCTACCACCGACTCCCGGCACTACGCGGGTCTCTGCGAGGCGGTTTACCGTTTCGCGCCGGTCGACCTGGACGCCTCTCAGATCGCCTTGATGCACAACCATGACGAGCGGATCTCCCTCGAGAATTTCGGCAGGGGAATCGAGTTCTACCGCGCCCTGATCGGCGCCCAGGGGGAGG
>QKDA01000067.1 GCA_003246765.1 Spirochaetales bacterium
GCAGTTTTGTTTTTCAGGATACGGTCGGCTTCGCCTGAGAAATTCCCCGGGAACGGTTTCTATGTTCTGCCCCTCTCAGCCCTGGCGGTTGAAGCCCTCGCGAGCCTAGCGGCATTGTTCATTCCTTCTCTGACGGTTTACTCCGGTGGAATTCTAATTGCGAGCATCCTCTCCCTGGCCCTGGTGGTCACCTTTTCGCGCCTGGAAACGAAGGAAGAAATCCCCGAACCGGCAGCGGAGCCGGTTAAAGAAGAGGAAGAGGATCCGCTTGTGGATATCGGCCAGCGGTTTCTCGAACACGTGTCCGATTCACTGGCGAACGACGTAAACCTCGTACGGCTCCTGGATTTCGTCAACGAGACCCAGATCAAGGCCGCAGGGGCAGACGGCGGCGTCATCTTTATAACCGACGATTTCGACGACATTATCGTATCAAAGTCCTTTCAAGGCTCCTTTCCCCCGCCCTACCAGCTTCCCCTGGATTTGCCCCACAAGCCTGTAAGGGTAGAAACCAATTTCCGGTATGCCCAGTTCAATCTTGGGGAATCCATTTTCGGTGAAATTGCCACAACGGGCAAAGCGGCGCTCATCCCGGACGGCACCAAGGACAACCGGATCTTCGTGAACGGGCCGGAGGAATTCCTGAAACCCGGGAGCTACATAATAACCCCTCTCATGATCAAGGACCGGGTGGTCGGCGTTTCCGGCATCGCCAGGCTTCCCGAGAGGGAGCCCCTGGGCGAACGGGAGTTTAAAATCGTCACGACCCTGTCGGCCTACGCGGGAGCTGCCATCAACAACGTGTACGGAATGCAGGAGGTTCTGGAACGGGCCGACCTCGAAAGGGAAGCCAGCATAGCCTCTAAAATCCAGAAAACCCTCCATCCCAAAAGGCTTCCCGAGCTTCCGAACGTCGGTTTCGGCTCATTCTTCAACGCCGCCAAGGGAGTCTGCGGGGATTATTACGACATCATTCTTGCCCGGCGCGACCGAATCGGACTTACCATCGCCGACGTTGCCGGCAAGGGTATACAATCCAGCATGGTCATGATGATGCTCCGGTCGATTCTGCAGCTGGTAACCAATACCACCAGGAATGCGGGGACTATTCTCGACTGGGTCAACAAGGGTATAACCGGCAAGATCGACATGGATCACTATGCCACGATCTCCTACGTCAGTTATAATCCCGCGGACCGGACCATCGACTACGCCTCCGCCGGCCACCAGCCCATGCTGCTTTGGCGCGCGGACCGCCAGGAAATCGAGATAATCCGAAAGCAGACCGATCCCATCGGAATTGAGCGAGCTTCCGTATACGAAAATCAAGCGTTGACAGTTGGCCTGGGAGATATTATTATACTCTTCACCGATGGGCTGATAGAGGCGCTTAATCATGAAGGCCGCCAGTTCGGTATAGAAAACTTGTCCAGGGTTATACGCGAGAACAACGCCTCCTCGGCCAAGGAAATATCGAACGAGGTAAAGCATAATCTTCAGGCCTTCTTGGGGTCAACGAACCTTCATGATGACCAAACTCTCTTGATCATGAAGATCAAGGCGTAATCAACGGGAAAGGAGCAACACCGGTATGGAACTGAAAATCAGGAAAAACGGCGAAGTGTATATTATAGACGTCAATGGCGAGATGGATTTATACAATTCTTACAAGCTCAAGGAGCTTGTCATGAAGATGCTCGAGAAGAACGTTCAGTCTTTTATCATCAATCTGGAACAGGTTGACTATATCGACTCCTCCGGCATCGGCGCTCTTATCTATATTTGCTCCACGGTAAAAAAGATGAACCTTCGGTTGGCTATAACCAATATTCATGGTTCCGTGAAAAAGGTTATCGAGCTGACCAAGCTCATGGGCTACTTCCCGATCACCAACAGCATTGAGGAAGCCCTCCAGCAGATGGAAGGCTGATACTACCCCAGGAGAAGCGCAGATGAATCCGATTAAAGAATTACGGGCGGACAGTAGCGATCCACTATTCGACAAGACGAATATGCTGTACAAGGAGTTTCCCTCCGATTTCCGCCAGATCCGCTATTTTACCCTCCTTATCGTTCAATCGGCTCCCTTGGAGATTAAGGAAATCAACCTGCTGGAGCAGCAGATCAGCGAGATCATAAAGAATGCGGTCAAGCACGGAAACGACTGCGATCTTAACAGAAAGGTTCGGGTTTGGTACTCCTTCAGTTCCACCCACGCTCACCTGATCGTAGAGGATGAGGGCGACGGATTTAAGGACCTTGAAAAATGGAACGATTTCAACCGAAAAAGGCTTGAATGCCTGTACCAGCAGGATTTTGAGCATCTCGGTTCCTATGTTTCCTTCAGGACCACCCGCAGCGATGAACAGGACGGCGGTAACGCCCTCTTCGCGGCCCTGGAATACTGGAACGGCGGGTTTGTGTATAACGACAAGAGAAACGGCGTAGCCATGCTTAAGAAGTACCCTCAGCGGCGGCACGGTATTTCCATTGACGGCGAATAAGAAGGGTAAAAACCCGATTCTAAAAAAACGGCCCATGGGGGCCGTTTTTTTTTACTCATACTTTTTCAAATATGCCCGTTCATGGAGAAACCGCTTGTCTTCCTCCTGAATCTCCTGGAAAAGAAAGGCCGCGAGATCGGTGTTGGGATCAACCGACACGCGCCCCGAGAAAATCGCCTTGGCCCGTATGGTTCTGCGGCGGTATCGTATCGAGGCCTCAACGGGAGCGGAAACCGGGAGGATCGACGAGTAATCCTTGGAAAGGGTACAGGTACAGGCAGTTTCGTCGATAAACGACAGGAGTCCCCCGCGGTTAGACCTATCCATCGCCGGACCCTCCCGAAGGGAAACCAAGAACTCGAGGTTTCGGGCAGCCGCTGAGCTTTCCTGCGGGATTCCGAGACGTTGTGCCACCTGAGCCACCCCTCCGGGATTCGAGAGAATTTTACCGGGATCCGAAAAGGCAGGTTCCAACGCGAACCAGGATGCGGGCTTGACCGCTGCCGTACGGCTATCGAAAGTGATGGTAACCACGGGGAGCGTTTGACTTATCTCCCTTATACCTTCCTTGAAGATATCGCTTCCTAACGCAAGGCGGATCTCTGGCCGTCCCGTACCGAGAGGTACCGGGGCGTCAAAGAAGACTCCCCGCTGACGATGGGAGAAAAAAACCCGAACGACTGAGCCTGAGGCAAAGGGAAGCGACCGGTCCAGGATCATCTCCTCTCCCAGTATCCTGTAGGCCTCCCCGGGAACCGCCGAGCATAGGCTGCCGCAAACAATAAGCAGAGGAGGTTTTTCTTCCTCCATGCTGGAAATGACGTACTCCCTCTCAATCCGCGAAAGCGCCGGTTCCATTCCGTTCTCCCAGCAGCGTAAAATCAAGCACCTTCCACTGCCCTTCTTCCTCCGTA
>QKDA01000145.1 GCA_003246765.1 Spirochaetales bacterium
CCGAGGAAGCCGGCGATGAGCTTGACCGAAAGGCTGATCTTCATGATTGTTCTCCTTCATTGGGTGAGCCCGCGGGGGCCATGGTTTTTAGCTGCACGAATTCCTCGTCGCTTAATATTTTCAGTACGTCGAGCACGATCTTCATTCCCTCGGGGGTGTCCGCCACCCCGCGGATATATTCCGCCTTCACCCGGGAATTGATGTAGGGAATATGGTTGATCTTCTCCTCCGGGATCGCGATGACCTCCTGGATGGAGTCAACCACGAGCCCGAGGAGGATGGTGTCCCCCTCCATCTCCACCTCCACCACGATGATGGTGGTCCTCTTGTGGTACCCCTTGAACTCAAGGCCGAATTTGAGCCTTAAGTCCACGATCGGGATAATCTGACCCCGCAGGTTTATGACCCCCCGGATAAAGTCCGGCGTTTGGGGAAGGGGCGTGATCTCGGTCATGCCCATGAGCTCTTTCACCTTGAGAATTTCCATGCAGTAGCTCTCGTTCTCGAGGGTGAAGTTGAGGTACCGCGAGCCCGTGAGGGTCCGCCTCCGCGAATTGTCCATCCGGTTCTCCTTATTGGCGCGTGAAGTGCCGCTGTCAGCCCAAGAGTTTCTGCATCGCCGCTATGAGCTTGTCCGGCTCGAAGGGCTTAACGATCCATCCCGATGCGCCCAGTTCCCTTCCCTTTTGGCGAAGCTCGTCCTTCGTTTCCGTGGTGAGCATGAGAATGGGGGTTCCCTTGTGGGCTGGGAGCTTGCGAACCTCGCCGAGAAGGGTGATCCCGTCCATTTCGGGCATGTTCACGTCGAAGAGGAAGAAGTCTACCGCCGTTCCCGGCAGCTTCGCGAGGGCGTCCTTTCCGTTTTCCGCTTCCACGACGTTGTACTGCCCCACCAGGGCATTCTTGATGATGTTGCGGATCGAGTTAGAATCGTCCACAAGCATGACCGTCTTCATTCCGTCCTCCTTAAGGCTGTCCTAAAAAAATTCTATGTCCGTATTGGTTCTCTTGAGGGAAATGGAATCCCCGTGCCCGGTCTGCCGTATGGCCGAATCGAGGGCGTCCAGTTCCCGGGCGGTGGTAAGCCGCTTCCGTATCCTCTCGCTCGCCGGCGCGGGCTCCAGGGCCTCGGCCAGTGCCGCGGGATCATCGCCCAGCTCACCCACCAGGGCCACCAGGTCCCGGGCGGCCAGGTCCAGGTTTTCAATCTCCTGGGTGACGATGGAGTGAAGCATGGCCAGGGGAGAGAGGGTATCCAGGTCTATCTTGAGGGCGTCGGCGAAGGCGGCGACGGAAGCGTAGAGTTCCTGCACCTCCGAAACCTGCCGGTCCACGGCGCTCTTGACCCCGTCGTAGGCGTCGGTGTCCCGGGCCATCTCCGCCAGAAGCCGCCCGCGGTTCGAGGAAACCGCCTCGTTAATGGAGGCGAATACCCGGTTAGACACCGCCACGGTTCCGGTAATGTCCTGTACGATGCTCTGGGTTTCCCGGGCAAGCTTTTGGATCTCGTTGGCGATAACCTTGAACCCCCTCCCCCTCTCTCCCGCCCGGGCCGCCTCGATGGAGGCGTTAATGGAAAGCACGTGCACCCGTTCGGCCACGTCGGAGATGTTCTCCAGGAGCTTTCGTATGGAGTCCATGTACTCCCCGATGCTGACGACCTCCTGGGCGAGCCGCCGGAAGGTTTCCGAGGTTTCCGAGGTAAGCTCGGAGAACTGCCCCTGAAAACCCTCCAGGGTTGACTGAATTCTCGAGGCGTAGTCCCGGTGCTCGAACTCGAGCTGCCCGCTGCGGATCCGGTCGACGAAATTCGCTATGGCCTGCCGGATCTTCACCAGGCTTTCGGACATGGGGTCCGAGGTTTTGTTGAGGTAGGACACGATGCTGGTAAAAAGCGAGTCCAGGGCGGCGTCGTAAAAGGCGACGTCCGGCCCTTTCCCCGGGACCTTTTCCGTCAGTACCAGCGGATCCCCCGCGGCGATTTCGGCTGCTGCCGCTGCCCCTGCCCCTGCCACTGCCGGGCTGTCGGCTTCGGTATAGTCCTTCGCCTGCTCCGTCCGTCCGCCAGCGGACTCTTCATCTTCACGGGGCCGCCGAAACCCCATTCGCAGGGCCGCTCCGGCCAGGAGGAGGGGAAAAATAGAGAGGGCCGCGACGACGGGATTCAGGCCTGACCCCGCCAGGACCAAGAACTCCATAAGAAGCACCGAGGCTATCAGGAGCACGGAAGGGAGGAGGTTCGCCTTGGCTTTCATCCCCGCGCCTCCAGGAGGCTTAAGTCAACGAGCTGGTCCACGTCCACCACGAGGCCGATCTTTCCGCCCCCGAGCACGGTCCCCGAGGTGACTCCCCGCATCTTCTTAAAGCGGTTGCCCAGGGACTTGATGACCACCTCCCGTTTGGCGATGACCTCGTCCACCAGGATCATGAATTTCCTTCGGTCCGAGTTTTCCACCACTACCCCGATCATGAAGGGAGCCTCTTCCCGGCGGCGCATGCCGAGGATCTCGTCGAGCCTTAGGAGGAGGACAACCTCGCCCCGGAGGTCGCAAACCTCGATGGATCCGTTGACCGTAGAGATCATGGAGGGGGTTACCTTGAGGGACTCCACCACCGCGCTGATGGGGAAGATGAAAAGGTTCTGCATGGAACGGACGATCATGCCGTCGATGATGGCGGTGCTCAAGGGGAAGATGAGGCGGAAGGTGGTGCCGGCCCCCGGGGCGCTCTCGGTTTCGATCCTTCCCCGGTTGTTGGTCACCACCGCCTTGACGATCTCCATGCCCACCCCCCGGCCGGATACCTGGCTCACGGTCTCGCTGGTGCTGAAACCCGAGGCGAAGATGAGGCTGTGTACCTGGGCGTCCGTAAGGCTCTCCGCCGCTTCCGGGCGAACGAGGCCCCTTTCGACGGCCTTGGCGACTATCCGTTCCCGGTTGAGGCCGCCGCCGTCGTCGCTTACGGAGATGACGATGGAGTTGCCCCGGCGTTCCGCCGAGAGGGTTATGGTTCCCTGAGAGTGCTTGCCCCGGGATGTCCGGATCTCGGCGTCCTCGATACCGTGGTCGATGGAGTTGCGCACCAGGTGAACCAGGGGTTCCTCGAGCTTTTCGATGAGGTTCCTGTCGATCTCCAGGTCTTCTCCCCGGGTTTCCAGGAGCACCGCCTTGCCGAGCTGCTTGCACAGGTCCCTGACCACCCTTCGGATGGTGCCGAAGAGGGTTTGCACCGTGTCGGTGCGGAGCTCCATGGCCCCGTACTGGAGGCTCCGGGTTATCTTCTTCATCTGGGAAATCGCGGGGCCCGAGTCGTTTACCTGTCCCATAGCGATCAGGAGTTCCCCGATCATGTCCACCAGGAAGGTGATCTTGGAGGACCTAACCTTGATGATCGGGTCCTGGTCGGCCTTTTTTTCGCCCTGCGGGCTTGAGCGCGCTTCCTTTTACCTGCCCAGGGTCTCTTGGAGCTCCTGGGCGGTGAGGTAGTTTTCTTTCACCGCGATCTCCCCGAATTTTTTGGAAAAGGCGGTTTCCTTTTGCTTTTGGAGGATTTTCTGGACCTCTTCTTCCTTGAGCTTTCCCTCTTCCACGAGAATGTCCCCGAGGGTTTGGCGGTTGGTGCAGGCGCAGTCCTCGAGCTTGCGGTAGAAGGGATCCAGGGAGAACTGGTTGAAGACCACCACGTCCCCCTTCCTGAGCTGGTCCACGATCTTTCGGGCCGTGTCGATGCCCTCCAGGAGCACGTCGATATGGACCGATTCAACCTTGCGCCGGCCCGAGCGGAGGGCGTCGAGCAGGTTCTCCAGGTTATGGGTGAGTTCCCCCAGGGTGGCGATCTTGAGGAAGCCGCATTCACCCTTGATGGTGTGGAATACCCTGAACAGGGCTTGTATCGTTTCCATCTGTTCGGGACGCTCTTCCAGCTCAAGAACGAGTTTTTGCGCCTCCGCCAGGCGGTCTACCGCGTCGGACATGAAGACCATGAAGGTCTCGTCGTCCCGGAAGGGGGTTTTTTCCTCTTCCTGGTCGCTCTTTTGCCGCTGCTTTCGGAAAGAGCCCATCCTCTCTTCGATGTCCGCCTTCTGGGCCTGATCCGCCGCGTTGAGGTGGGCCTGCAGGAGGTCTACCGCCTCCGAAAGGGTTTTGGCGAACTCCGGGGCTCCCGCCTGCTTCATCTCCGCGCGGATATACTCGAGTATCCACTCGATGAACTGATAGGGTTCGTTGGTCTCGAGAAAGAGATCCTTCAGGGGGGCTACCAGGTCGGCGAGATCCGAAAGCATGAGGAAGTCTCCCGTTTCGTAGTCGACCAGTACGTTGGTTATCTTGATAAATTGGGCAGCCGGTGACATCCGTCCCTCCGTATTTTTAAAACGCCCTGGGGCGCTAAAAAAAAAGGTAGTGCATGGACGCCGGTAAATGCAAATTTATCCGCGAATAATTCCTTATAGGGTATATAGATAAACGATAATAGTTCTTAGTATCGCTTAATTTATGAGCAGTGCGAGGAGTCTCGGATCCAGCTGCCCGCCCCCGGCTTGCTTGGCGGCATACATGGATTCGTCCGCCTTGGTCAAAAGACCCTTGATGGACTTGCTCCTGGCCGCGGGCGACGCGGTTCCTATGCTGAGGGATACCTTCCAGTACTCAAGAGGCTCCCGTTCGTTGACGGCCTTGGCCTTCGCGCTCAGCTGCCTGCCCAGGAGGTTTGCCTCCGAACGCGCAGTATGGGGACAAATTACGAGAAACTCGTCTCCTCCTATCCTGCAGACCATGTCGCTCTTACGGGTATTGTCTCGCAAGAAATTCGCGATCCACAGGAGTACCTTATCCCCGAATTCGTGCCCGTAGGTATCGTTTACGCCCTTGAAGCGGTCGGCGTCGATCAGCAGCACGGAGAAGGGCTTTTCGTAGCGGCTCCATTCCAGGAGCTGCCGTTCCAGCATAGCCATGGCGTACCTGCGGTTCGGAAGCCCCGTGAGCTCGTCTTCCATGGCCTGCTGCGAGAGCTTGCGGTTTGCCTTTTCCAGTTCCTCCGCCCGCGCGCGCACCTTGTCCTCCAGCTCGCGGTTTATGCGCTCCAGTTCGGCGTTCTTCTCCGAAACCATGTAGAAGAGGGTCCTGAGGGCCTTGAGCAGGGGCTCCGTCTGCTCGTCCTCGCTGAAGGTTTGCTCGTCAAAGGCCGCCTCGGGGGCGGCCCCGCCCCGGATGAGGAGAATTTGCCGGGCCAGTACCTTGTCGGTGTTGAGGATATGGTAGGCGAGCCAGCGGATGAGGTATTCGGCGATGCCCCCGAGGGTCTCGCTGTCCATGCGCTCGGCGTCGAAAAAGAGGGTTCCTTCCTTCGCGGTGAAGCCCCGGTGCTCGGCCTCGTGAAAGTCCCGGTGCCGCTTGTCCACGGCATACCGCTCCATTATCCGTTCCTCGGTGGAAAAATGCCGCTTCACGTATTCCCCGAGGGATTTTCTTAAGGCGAGTACCGCGGCCTGCTTCATCTCGGCACCCTCAAAGGAGAGGCGGACGGCGTCGTTGATCATCTCCACCAAGCGGTGGTGCTGGCGGTCGATAGTGGAAAGACCCGTGTCAAAGGAGGTATTCCAAATAAAAAGTTCAGTCGCCGACATGGGAACCCCCGGTACTTTTACTTAAGTATACGCGGGAATTTCCGTTTAGAGGCGTTTTTTCCTACGTACCGGGGGTATTTTCTTCCGGCAGCCTAACCGTGACGGCGACCCAGAGGTTGACCAGGGAGAGGGCGGCGGCGAGGTAAAAGAGCCATTGGGGACCGGCCACGGTCCAAACGATGCCCCCCGCGTAGGCGCAGAGGATCGAAACTACATGGTCCATGGAGAGCCCCAGGGAGAGGGTAGGGGTGACGTCGGCGGGATGCACCGCGATGGTGCGAAGGTACACCGTGCGGATGAGCCCCATCTGGGTGGACATGCGGTCGAAAATGAAGATCCCGTAAGCGAGAAGCACGGGCCACCCCGTGACCGCGAGGCTCCCGGAGGCGTAGCCCCCCGCGACAAGGCCGTAGAGCAGGTACACCCCTATAAAGGAAAGGGCGTCGGCGTAGAGCATGGCCTTGATGCCGAAACGGTCGAGCCACCGGCCCAGGGCGGGTATGAAGAAGACCCCCAGGAAGGCCCCGAATATGCCGAGGAGGGCGATGGTGTCCGCCCCCTTCCCGAGGAGCGAGATTATGACCCAGGGTCCGTATACCAGCATGATCTGCTTTTGCACGCCGAACATGATGACGAGCACGTAGTAGCGGGCATATTCCCTGCGGAAGACGAAGCGCGTACGCTCGTGGGTGACCTTCTCGTTCCTCAGTAGCCGGTCAAGGACGAGCAGCAGCGCCGCCGCCGCGGCGAAGAGGGCCGCCCCGACGAGGAACGCCCACTTAACGCGGGCGGTGAAGCTGAAGGCGCCGGAACGGAAGAGCGCGAACACGAACAGGGCCCCCAGCATTTGGAAGGCCGTGGTGACTCCCTTGAAGCGGCCCATCATGGTGCCGAGGCTCCCCTTCTTCACGAGGTTCATGCCGATGGAGTCCTGGAGGGGCATGAAGAGGTGCTGCCCCAGGGACGCGATAAAGATGAACACGAGCATGACCGTGAAGGGGGGCGTCGTGAGCCCCAGTACCGTGACCCCGACGATGCCGAGGGCCTGGGCGATGATTGAGATTCGCAGATCCGAGAACCCCGCCAGGAGGGCGATCACGAAGGTGGTTAGCACCCCGGGCAGTTCCCGGGGGAATTCGATGAGGCCCCGCTGGTAGGCGTTCACCCGGTAGGCGTCCTTGAAGTAGTTGGAGATTGGGTCGGACACGAAGGAAAGGGCAAGGGCCGTAAGGGCCAGAACCGCAAGGTAGAGCCTGACTTCGCGGGGTACGCGTTTCTTTTCGAGAGCCGATCGGGTCACTGTTTCCTCCAGAGAGTGGGAGTGTAAACCCGATGGGGCGGCGGGCACAAGGGTCGGGCGAAAATTGACGGGCCCCGGGGGGAATGTTACACTTATGGTCACGGAGGGTACAATGGGCAGAACCCGACTCGGCGCGTTCCTTATCGCGGCCTCTTTATCCTTGAGTCTCTCGTCTCCCGCGGCGGCCCAGATTTCCCCCAAACGTCTCCTGATCATCGACTCCCAGTCCGGCGAGCCCTACGAGTCCGCCAGGAACTCGATGCTTTCCCGCCTCGCTGAACTCGGTTACGAACAAGCCTCGGGTACTCTGGAGGTTGGGCTTTATTCCATGTCCAACAACCCCGACTTTTTCCGCCGCATAGTCAGGCAGGAAGGGAGCGGCATCTACGGTTGGGATCTCGTCGTGGTCAACGGAACCACCGCCGCCATCGGCGCCCTGTCCCAGTGGGGCGGCGATCCAAAGCTCTCCTTCTATTTCATCAACGTTACCGATCCCGTGGGGGTAGGTCTGCTTTCCAGTCTCAACGCGCCGCCGGACCGAAATTTCACCGGCGTCGCCTATCCCGTCCCGGTACGGGATAGGCTCCGGTTCCTGCAGCGGGTTTTTCCCTCCGCCCGCAGGATCGGGTACGTCCGCGGCGAGATGCCCCAGTCGGAGAGCTATCTTGGCTGGCTCGAAAAGGCCCTGACCATGCCCGAATTCAGCTCCCTGGAGCTTGTCAGCCGGACCATTCCCTTCGTGAGCGGCGAGAACGGTACCCGGCGCATGGCCCACGATGCCGCCGCCGCGGCGATGGAAATCGACGGCGAGGTGGACCTATTCCTCGTGCCCAACGATCAGATGGGGATCGACCCCGAATACGCGAGGCTCCTGTATCAATGCGTCACCAAGCCCATCCTGGGCCTGTCGGAAGCCCAGGCTGCCCCTGGACACGGGGCGGCGGCGGCGATCTTTTCGTCCCACCGGCTCATCGGGAACCGCGCCGCCGAAGACATCGCTTCCCTGTTCTCGGGGACCCCCTTCGCGGATATTCTTCCCTCCCGGTCTAGATGGGATGTTGTGTTTAACGGGAAGCTTTGCGAGAGCTTCGGTATCGGGGTTCCCGAAGAGTATCTGGACAAGGTTCGGTAGCCTTCGGGCTTTTTTGCGCCCCCCAGAGGAAGGTAGTATGCTTATCGCGGGAGGTGTACGGGAATGAACAAAACCTTCGCTCTTGCAGTGCTTTTCCTTTGGGCAGCGTCGGCCTTCGCCGATCCCTTCGTGATAGCTTGCGGGGAGGGAAGTTCTAGCGAAGCCCTCGTTCCACTTATCCAGGCGGTCTATGAGGAGCTCGGTATTGCCGTGCGGTTTGAGCGTCTCCCGCCGGAGAGAGCCCTGAGAGACACGAATGCGGGACTCTACGACGGGGATATCGCCCGGGCCTCCTGTACCGCCGAGCTTTACCCCAACCTCGTCCTCTCCCATGTACCGATCCTCACCATTGAACTCCACGCATGGACGCTCACGGGTTCGGCCCTAGCCCTCGCTTCGCCCTCGAACCTTGCAGGCCTGCGGGTCGGTTACGTGCGGGGACTGAAGCTTGCGGAGGTTTTCTGCGCCCGCGAGGGTATTGAGGGCCTGGAGCTTAACTCCTTTCAGTCTGCGGTCAAGATGCTCAAGGCGGGACGTATTGACGTGATCCTCTCCGTGTGCCCCAGCTACTGCGATGAATTGAGGGAAGCCGCTTCCCCACTGCCCCTGGTGCTCGGAACTTCGGAGTCCTTCCACGTATTCCACCGCTCCCATGAGGGTCTTATCGCGGCCTTTGACGATACCCTGAAGCGGATGAAAAGGGATGGTCGCTTTGAACTGCTGACCGGGGGCAGGTAGCCCGCCGGCCTTACCGATCTCCCTGGGCCGATTCCCGGAGTTTCGCCAGAAGCGCGGAGAAATCCTCAGGCAGTGGAGCCTCAATGGTGAGCTCACCGTCGCCCCCGGGTCTCGGGATGGTAAGGGTGAGGGCGTGGAGCATAACCCGCGGAAAGCTCAGTCCCCGATATTCGGGACCCCCCGCGGGTCCGCCGTAGAGCACGTCTCCGAGGATAGGGAACCCGATGCCCGCAAGGTGCACCCTGATCTGGTGGGTCCTGCCGGTTTCCGGCTCGCAGCGCAGAAATACCGCTCCCGGGAAACGCTCGATCAGCGAAATATGGGTCGAGGCGGGCAGTCCGCCCTCCCGTACGGCTCCCCATTTCGAGCGGGCGCTCTTTGGGGAGATCCGGTCCATCCTGTTCTCCACGAGAATCCTTTCCCCCGCGAGAAGCCTCGCTCCGGGGCTCCCCCTTTCCGGAAGCCCGGCCGCAGGCGGGAGGGCCGCCAGGGCCACGTAAGTCTTATGGGCAAGGCGGCTCTCGAAGGCTTCGTGAACCGCCGGATTGGCCTTGCGGTCCTTGGTGAAGAGGATTACCCCGGAGGTTTCCCTGTCCAGCCGGTGATGAAGCCCCACGTAGGGCGGGTTTCCCGGCGGCAGGCCCTCCCGCACCCGCCGCGCGGCAAGAAAGCGGATTACCGCCGCGTGGAGATGGTCCCTGGAACCGACGATGGTCGCCTCCGTGGGTACGAGGGCGGGTTTGTTCACGGCGATGAGGAGGTTGTCCTCGTAGAGGACGTCGGCGTCGGAAACCTCGCAGGGCGCGTCGTCGACTTCCTTGTCCCGGCTGAACCGTTCGCCGTCGATCGCCGCTTCTACCACGGCGCCGGCCCTGAGGGCCGCGGCGGGACGGCGCTCCTGCCGTCCGTTTACCGACACCGCCCCCGCTACGATAAGTCGGCGGATCTTGGAATTGGTGGTTTCCCCGATCTGGCCGGGCAGCCATTCCCGGAGAAATGAGTCGAGGCGGAAGGGGCCCGAAGGGCTTACGCGCTGTCGAAGGCGGCGGTTCGTCATGGGGCTATCCTAGCAGGAGCGGTATTTTTGGGCAACGAGGAATTTCCCGTAGCGTTTTCGCCGTGTCACCGTGTTACACTCCGTATCATGAAGCATAAACGAATCTTTGCGGCGGCGGCATTGACCGCCGCCCTGGCGCTGCCCTCTTCGGCGATGGCCGTGGCGGACCTGGCGGGTCTTACCGGAAACGGCGTAATCGTGGAACGGGAACGCTCGGTGGGGCGTTTTTCATCCATTGAGGTTACCGGTTCCGAGGAGCTGATCCTGCACCGGGGCGACTCCTGCCGCGTACTGGTCACCTGCGACGAAAACCTCCAGGACTCCTACCGAGCCCGGGTCACCGGTTCCCGGCTTTCTCTCGGCTTCGCGCCGGGAACCAGGATCGGGGGCTTTACCAAGGTGGTGGTGAACGTGTGGCTTCCCGAACTCGAGGGCGTCACCCTCTCCGGCTCGGGGAACGCGCTCATGCAGGATTCCTTCGACGCCCGGGACGTACGGCTCGTCATCTCCGGTTCCGGGAGCATTCGGGGCGCCCTGGAAGCCCATGAGGTGGATTCCACCATATCCGGTTCCGGCTCAATCCGCCTCACGGGATCGTCCCGAGGTGCCAAGGTCGTGATTTCGGGATCGGGCAGCTTTGACGGAGCGGACCTTGCCCTCGCCGAAGCCGAAGTTCAGATCTCCGGTTCCGGCAGCGTGGACCTGGATGTTTCGGAAAGCCTGGAGGTGCGCATCTCCGGCTCGGGGGACGTCCGCTACCGGGGTAATCCGAGGGTAAACCTTTCTTCGTCCGGTTCCGGAAAGGTAATTTCCCGCTAGAGCAGGCGTTTTTCCCCCGAAAGCTTCCGAAGGGGAGCCGCGTCCTGGCTGATCTCCAGGGTACCCAGGTAGTCTCCCCCGGGGGAACGAAGGGCCGCGTAGGAGATGTGCACGAAACGCTCCCCCGAGGAAAGCCAGAATTCCTCCCGATCCCGCTCCCCCGAACGGAAGGACTCCAGAATCTTCTCCACCGTGGCCACGCTCTTCGGGGGGTGGCAATTTTGTACCCTTCGTCCGATGACCGCGGGGCTCCTGGGGAATATTCTCCCCGGGGGATCGCTGAAAAACGCCACCCGGTCGTCGGCGTCGATAAAGGACACGTCCACCGGCAAGGCGTTGAAGAGGGCTTCCAACACCTCCCCCGAAAGGGACCCGGTGCCGCAGGAGAAGGCCGGCCTTTGCCTGTCGCCCTCCCGCGTCCCGGACCTCTTGGTTTCGCCCCCGGTCCGACCGTCGAGGGCGCCGAAAAGCCCCGGGGAGATTACCCGCCACGATACGGGGTAGAGAATTCGCTCCTCTCTCCACGCGAGGTTTTTCCCCAGGGTGAAGAGGGTCCCCAGGGCCTTCACGGCGCCGCTTCCGCTGCTGACGGGGGTCGAATCCGGCAGGCTGAGCAGGCTCTTCCTGAGGGCGAGCACCTTGTCCTGGAGGGTCCACATTAGGCGTACG
This sequence comes from Spirochaetales bacterium, assembly GCA_003246765.1. GTDB lineage: Bacteria > Spirochaetota > Spirochaetia > Treponematales > Treponemataceae > Teretinema. The sequence continues at coordinate 11,339 of QKDA01000145.1, forward strand.
CACGCATGGGCGGCAAAGGCCTCCTCGTAGAGGGGAAAAAGCCCGTTTTGCAGGTTTTCATAGTGACTCTTGAGTACTTCGAGGCCCTCAAGCTCTTTTTTCAGGAGCTTGAGGGGTTTGTCGGGAGAGCCCTTTACTGCCTCGGCAAGCCTGTCGAGAGCCCCTGCGGCAGCGGCGTTTTCTTCCAGAAGAAGCCTTAGGGGATGGCCTGGGGGATAGTCGGGAAGGCTTTCACGGTCAAGACTGGCGCTGACCGACCTTAAAAAGCGCGCTACCGGGGCTTCCCATGAAGCGGTGTCCGGCGCGCTCTCCAGTACCGCGTGAATGGCTCCGTTCACCTCGTAGGACGTGGCAGTGGCGAGGACATGGGAGTACCGTTTGTGGGTATCGTTTGACACAGGTCCTTCCCGAAGGACCCGGAGGAAGGCGGCGAGGGCCTCAAGCCGCTCGTCGGGGGTACGAATGAGTTCCATATTCCCCAAGTATCGTAAAGAACGGGACCCCTGTCAAAAATCGGGAACTTCCTTGACACGGACCTGAGAATGGCCTATTGTTAACTAACCGGTTAGAAAGGAGCGGGCTATGGGCTTGGAGAGGGACAATCGATCGATCATCCTCGAAGCGGCGGCGGCGGAATTCGCGGAAAGGGGTTTCGACGGGGCTCGCGTCGACGCAATTGCCCGCCGCGCCGGCGTAAACAAAGCCCTGATCTACTACTATTTCGACAATAAGGAAGCCTTGCTGGATCTTCTCTTTTTGGAAACCCGGGATGCCGTCATGGGCTTGCTTAAGACCAAGGAGATGCAGGGCGTCGATCTTGATTCTACTGAAGCCCTAACCCGCATGATGGTTTCATTCCTGGATCTATTGGAACAGCGCCAAAACGTGGTCAGGGTCATTATCATGGAGCTTTCGAAGCGGACCCCCATCAATTCCCGGATTTTCGAGTTTATCGAGGAGATTATGGAAGTAATGTTCTCCATGGCGGGGGAAGAGCTTCACCCGGAATCCGAAGACCTCGCCTCCCACAGGGTAACCGAGTTTTTTACGGGAATCATGCCGCTTCTCGATTATGTCGCCTATCATGAGCTTTGGATGGAACGCTATAAGGTCGAAGAATCGACGCTTCGGAGCCGGTTTGTCCGTTCCTTTTTGGGTACCCATTTTGCCTACAGTCTCGCAGCGCTTCGCGGAGGGCAGGGTATGTAGGGTCTTTTTTTGCGCATTTTAATAACTAACCGGTTATGTAATTTAACTAACCGGTTGGATAAAGGAGGGTCTATGAAAATGAATCGTGCTCTTTATTCCTGGGGGCGCTGGGTTGGAACGCACAGCGCCTCGATCGCCGCGGTTTGCGCCCTGGTCTCGGTTCTGGCGGTTTTCGCCGCCGCCAGGATCGGCATCGATACGGACATCGCCAGCAT
>QKDA01000089.1 GCA_003246765.1 Spirochaetales bacterium
GCCTTTGACGCCGCCCTGTCCGCGGAACAGTGGGGCGATGCCCTTCGTATATTCCGCTCCCTGGACGCCCTATCCCTTGCCCCAGAGGAATGGACCCTATCGGCTCTGGACGAGCGGATTAGGGATGCCTGGAAGCGTCAGGGCAACGTTGCCCTAGCGGATCTTCGTTCCACCGGACCGGCGGACCCCTCCGACGCGCCGCCCTCGGCGAAAACCGTGGCCACCTTGATGAGCGGCACCGTGACGGTATGGGTAGACCGCGGCTTGCGGGTGGAAAACGGTGTGGGTTACGCCGACAGGGTCATCGGCTCGGGTTTTTTCATCGATCCTCGGGGGTACTTCGTTACCAATTACCATGTAATTTCCAGCGAGGTTGACCCAGCTTACGAGGGTTATTCCCGGCTTTTCATAAAGCTCCAAAACGGACCCGACGCGCGGATACCCGCTAAGGTTATCGGTTGGGACCCGGTACTGGACCTGGCCCTCGCCAAGACCGAGGTGACGCCCCCTGCCGTGTTTTCCCTCGGCAGTTCTCAAGACCTCGCGGTAGGCACGAGGATTTACGCCATGGGATCCCCCGCGGGTCTGGACCAAACCCTAACCTCCGGAATCGTGTCCGCCAAAAACCGCAGGTTCATTTCCCTCGGCGAGGTTCTGCAGATCGATGCCCCGATCAACCACGGCAATTCCGGGGGGCCCATCGTCGATGAAACCGGATTGGTTCAGGCGGTGGTTTTTGCCGGAATAGAGGCATACGAGGGACTAAACTTCGCCGTGCCCGTGGAATACCTCAAGACAATTCTCCCCGCTCTGTACGCGGGGGGCGAAGTGTCCCATCCCTGGCTGGGCGCGAGCGGCCGTTCCGTCGCCCTTCCCGGAAGCCGGGAGAACGGGGGGGTGGAGCTGGTCTATGCCCTTCCCGGGGGGCCCGCGAGTTTGGCTGGTCTCGATCCGGGTACGGTCATCACGGCGATAAACGGCATCCCCGTGAAGTCCCTTGAGGAGCTGCAGGCCTTGATGCTGGCCGAATCGCCCGGCACTATTGTCCGGCTGACGGGAATTCCCGAAAGCGGCGGCGACGCCGCTTCTCCCCGCGACTGGATCGCCTTCCTCACCTCACGGCCCAAAAATCCCGGCCAGGCGATTCTCGATCGGGACCTGGAGTTTCGGGCCATGCTCCCGATCTTCGGGCTTGACCTTGAGCGCATCGGCAAAACCTCCAGGTATGCCGTCCGTTCGGTTACCCGCGGCGGCATAGGCGACGAGTCGGGTTTTTCTTCCCAGGACGTGGTTGAAATACGAGACGTCGAGGTAAACGCCGAATCCTCCTCCGTGGCGGTGCAGCTTTACACCAAACGCAGGAAGAGCGGTTACCTGGACGCCTTCATCGGCCTCGGGGCGTCTCTGGACAGTCCATCATATTTCTAATATAGTGCCGATATGACCGACTCCCATCTCATCCGCAATTTCTGTATCGTCGCGCATATTGACCACGGTAAATCGACCCTGGCGGACCGCCTCATCGAGAAGGCAAAGGTCATCGACGAGCGTTTTTATCATGCCCAAATGACCGACAACATGGATATCGAGCGGGAGCGCGGCATTACCATCAAAAGCCAGGCCGTAACGATACCGTACACCGCGCAGGACGGCAAAAAGTACCTCCTCAATTTCGTCGATACCCCGGGACACGTGGACTTTACCTATGAGGTATCCCGCGCCATAGCGTCCTGCGAGGGCGCCCTCCTTCTGGTGGACGCGTCCCAGGGCGTTGAATCCCAGACCCTCTCGAACATGTACCTTGCCCTGGAGCATAACCTGGAAATCCTTCCGGTCATCAATAAGATCGATCTTCCCGCGGCGGACATCCCGTCCGCCCTTGCCCAGATCGACCACGATCTGGGACTGGACTCGGACTTGGCAGTCAAGGTTTCCGCCAAGCTCGGCACGGGCATCGACGAGCTCTTCGAGGCCATAGTCGAGCGCATCCCCGCCCCGACGGGAAAGGTCGACGCGCCCCTGGAGGCGCTCATATTCGACTGCCATTACGACTCCTACCGGGGGGTCATCATCCACATTCGCGTTTTCTCGGGACGGGTCCGCGCGGGGGATACGATCCGCTTCATGAATACCGAGACCGAGTACAAGGTGGAGGAGACGGGTATCTTCATCCTCAAGCTCATCCCCTCGGAAGAACTCGCCGCCGGCGACGTTGGCTACATCATAGCCGGGATCAAGACGATCCAGGACGTCCGGGTCGGGGATACGATCACGAATGCCGACCGTCCCTGCCCGAAGCCGCTGCCGGGGTTCAAGGAAGTCAAGCCCGTGGTCTTTTCGTCCATCTATCCCGTGGACACCAATGATTACGAAGAGCTCAGGGATTCCATGGACAAGCTGAAGCTCAACGACGCGAGCCTGACCTGGGAAAAGGACTCATCCATAGCCCTGGGCCACGGTTTTCGCTGCGGCTTTCTCGGTCTTCTCCATCTCGAGGTAGTACAGGAACGGCTTGAGCGGGAATTCGACCAATCCGTCATCTTTACCGCGCCCTCGGTGGAATACCGCATAACCATGCGCACGGGGGAGACCCTCATCTGCGATAACCCCGCGGAATATCCCGAGGAGGGAAAGATAGAGAGCGCCGAGGAACCCTACATCCGGGCCTCGATAATCACGCCCACTGAGTATCTCGGGAACATCATCAGCCTCTGCGTGGAAAAGCGGGGCGTGCAGACCAACATGCAGTACCTAGACCAGAAGCGGGTGGAAGTGACCTATGAGATGCCCCTTGCGGAGGTTCTTTTCGAGTTCTACGACCGTCTCAAGAGCGTGAGCCGGGGATACGCTTCCTTCGATTACGACATTATAGGTTTCAGGCCCACGGATCTCGTGAAGGTAGACATTCTCATCAACGGGAAGGCGGTTGACGCCCTCTCTCAGCTCGTTTACCGCGGCAATGCCTACGACAAGGCCCGGCACGTATGCGAGCAGCTCAAGGAAGAGATTACCCGGCAACAGTTCAAGATCGCCATTCAGGGCGCCATTGGAAGCCAAATCATCGCCCGGGAAACGGTTAATCCCCTGCGCAAGGACGTTTTGGCCAAGTGCTACGGTGGCGACATAACCAGAAAGCGGAAGCTCCTGGAGAAGCAGAAAGAGGGAAAGAAGCGGATGAAAATGGTAGGTGACGTGGAACTGCCCCAATCCGCGTTCCTGGCGGTGCTTAAGACGAAAGAAAGTTAAGGGCCCGCAGGATGGATTTCCGGAAATAACCGATACTCGCGTAAACCCTGGAGCGAAACTCCGGGGTTTCTTTTTCCCCGCGATGGGCGTCGGGAAAATGGAGCCAGAGGTAGTCGAGGGAATCCATGAGTTCCGCCGTTTCCTGTCGGCCTTCGCCG
>QKDA01000074.1 GCA_003246765.1 Spirochaetales bacterium
GTTCCCGCGTAGTAACGAAGCTGAAGCACGTCGTTCATGCGGGCCGCGGAGCCGTTGGCGAGCCGTTCGGCCCCGTCCGCGGCCTTGCGGTATACGCTGAGGTTCGGGGCCGAGCCCTTCGCCCGGATGCCCAATCCCGATCCGGAGTCCGCCGATCTCGAGATCAGCCCGTTTTGCAGGGCAGGGTTTCCCAGGTAGACGAATCCCGCGGCAAGGGCGATGCAGGCCGCCGCCGCCATGGGCGCGAAGCGGATCACCGCGGACGAGCTCAAGGGGAACTTAATCGCCCCCTTGGGGCGCCGCTCTTGTTCGGATCGGGAGGCGGATCGGGAAGCGGCGAGCTTTGCCTCCACCGCCAGCCGCATCCTGTCGGCGGGATACCGCTCCAGGATGTCGCGGTTGTCCCCGCGGAGCCGGTCAATTTGTTCTTTTTCGCCGGGATCAGATCCCAAGGGCATTTCGTTCAGCAATACCCGCTCAAGGTACAGTGCATTTCGTTTCATGGTTACTCTCCCGCGCAAGCCTTGGCCTTTTGACGGAGACCGGCGAGGCGCTTTCGCACGCCGGATACCGAAAGGCCCGTTTCCTTCGCGGTTTCCTCCAGGGTGAGCCCGTCCACGTAGTGCAGCGTGGCCATATAGCGGGTGTCATCCTTGGTGTCCGCGAAGACGTAGTCCAGAAAGAGGGAGGTGTCCACAAGTTCCTCATGGTGGCGGTTCCCGTCGGCCAGGGAATCAAGCATATCGTCGATCCGCGGGGCGTACCGAACCCGGTCTGAACGGATCCTGTTCAGGCAGAGATTCGTAGCCACGGTCCAGAACAGGCTTGAACACACGGTGGTCATCCTGTCCCGGCGCTCGAAGATGCGGACGAACACGTCCTGCATGACGTCCAGGGCCTGTTCTTCGTCCCCCAGGAGAAACCTGCAGCGCCTCAAGACCATGGGCCCGAATTTTTCATAAAGTGCTTCGAAGTTGTCGAGTGTCATGTATCCGGTCTCTTTCATGGTCCTTATCGTTCCCTGCATTCATAACTGTAACACCGGTTCCCGCGAGTTCAGCTACCGGGGGCTGTCAGTTTTTGACGAAAAACATCCTCATGGGGCCCTTTCCCTTCACCTCTACGCTCTCCCTCGCTTCCAGGGGAATGCGGTCTCCCAGGAGGGCCGCCGTTTCTTCGGAAAGGTTGACCCGCATGGGCAGCGAATGGGATTCCATGCGGGAGGCCGTGTTCACGGAGTCGCCGAACACGTCGTAAATGTATTTGTTGCGCCCCACTATTCCCGCCACCGCGGGGCCCGAATGCACCCCCACGCGGATTTCCCACTCATGGGGTCCCTTTCGGTTCCTCTCGGCGAGAAAGGCTACCATGTCCCGGGCGGCCTCGGTCATCCTGAGGGCGTGGTCTTCCAGGCGGTCCGGAATCCCCGCGGCGGCGAGATAGGCGTCGCCGATGGTCTTGATCCTCTCGCAGCCCCGTTTGGACATGATGGCGTCGAAGCCCGTAAAGATGTCGTTGAGCTCCGCGATGGTCGCCGCGGGACCGAGAAGGGAGGATTTCTCGGTAAAGTTCACCAGGTCCGAGAAGAGGAAGGTCACCTCCGGGAAAAGCTGGGGCTCGCAGGTTCCCGTTGACTTCAGTTCCTCCGCCACCGCGCGGGGGAGTATATTGAGAAGGAGCCGCTCCGACTTTGCCCGTTCCTCCTCCACCGCCTTTTGGGCGGCCCGGAGCTTGAGGTGGGTTCCCACCCGGGCGATGACCTCCTCCTTTTGGAAGGGCTTGGACACGTAGTCCACCGCCCCCGAACGGAAGCCCTTTACCTTGTCCTCGATCTGGTTGAGGGCGGAGATGAAGATCACCGGTATGTCCGCGGTATCCCCGTCTTTTTTTAGGGCCTCTATGGTCTCATACCCGTTCATGTCGGGCATCTGTATGTCCAGGAGGATAAGGTCGGGCTTCGCCTTCTTGGCGATCTGAACGGCCCTCTCGCCGCTTTTGGCCTGGAGCGGGTAATATCCCTCCTCCACGAGGGTGAGCGAGAGTACCTTGAGGTTTTCCTCCAGGTCGTCCACCACGAGAATGCGGCTCTGTTCGGTTTCCATGGTCCTGTCCCTTTCCGATCCCTTGCTGTTATTCACGGCCCTGTCCCGTTGAGCCCAACGCGTCGATCACCCTTTGGAGGGCAACCTCGTCAAAGCCGTCGGCGTAATACTTGATCAGGGCCGCCAAGTCCCGCTCCCGTCCGCGAAGGGATTCCGCGAGGGCCGAGACGGCGGTAAAGTCGTTGATCATGAGGCTGTCCGCCAGGGCCGTCACCGTCTCCTTTCCCAGGCGCTCCGCGGCCGCGCGGAAGTCTATGCTGTCAAAGTCCGGCAATGCCTCCAGGGGCGCGATCTCGGCGGTTTCGTACTCCAGGGAGACGGCGGACTTGTCCCTGATCAGGGCGAAGAGCGCCGCCTTCTTGAAGGGCTTGGCGAGGAAGCCGTCGAATCCCGAGGCGAGAATGCGCTCCTCGTCGTTCACGAAGGCGCTGGCGGTGAGGGCGAACACGGGGGTCGCCGCGGTTTCCGGGTTCTCCCGAATGCGCCGTACCGCCTCGTAACCGTCCATGAGGGGCATCTTTATGTCCATGAATACCAGGGCAGGCCGGAATTCGGCAGTTCGTTCTACCGCGATCTTGCCGTTTTCGGCCTCCATGGTAAGGAATCCCGCGCCCTCCAGCATTTCCTTGAGCACCAGGCGGTTGAGTTCCTTGTCGTCCACGATTAGGGCCGTGGCTTCGGTTCCTTTTTTCACCGCCACCGCCACCGCTTCCGTCCTGTCCTCTCGCACCGGCTCCTCGGTTTCCGGCAGCTCCACGGTGAAACTGAAGGTACTTCCCGCGCCGGGCTCGCTTTCTACCTCGAGATTCCCCCCCATCATCTGAATGAACCGGGATGAAATGGCGAGGCCGAGGCCCGTTCCCCCCTCGTTGTCGTTGGTGGAGGCCTGGGCGAAGGGCTGCATGATGAGTTCCAGTTCCTCCCGCGGAATCCCCTTGCCCGTGTCGCTCACGGAAAAGCGGATCTTCCCGGAGTCGGGCCCCACGGTAATGCCGATGCCCCCCTCGGAGGTGAACTTCACCGCGTTGCCCACGAGGTTGATGAGCACTTGCCTCAGCTTGCCCAGGTCGCCTATGACCCTCTCCGGCAGGGGGCCCGCATGCTCCACGTAGAGCCCGAGGCCTGCCTTCTTGCACCTCAGGGAGAACATCTCCTGAATGTCCTCCACGAAACGCCCGGGGCTGAAAACCACGGGGTGGAGCTCCTGCTTGCCCGCCTCGATCTTGGAGATGTCCAGAATGTCGTTGATGAGGGACAGGAGGTGCTCCCCCGAGCGGGAGATGATGCTGATCTTCTCCAGCTGTCCCTCGGTGAGGTTCTTGTCGGTCGCCAAAAGCTGGGTAAACCCGAGCACCGCGTTAAGGGGGGTTCGGAGCTCGTGGCTCATGTTCGCCAGGAACTCCGACTTCAGGCGGTTCGCCTTTTCGGCGGCTCCCTTCGCCCGGGTGAGGGATTCCTCGAGCTCGAGCTGGGCCGCGATGTCCCGTATCACGGCGGTGTAGGTCGCGAGCTTTCCGGACACGGCGGAGCTTACGTTGGCCTCCACCGGGGCCCTTTCCCCGCCCTTGCGGATTCCCGTAAGCCTCCGCAGGCCCCGCTCTCCCCAGGGGGAGGCTTCCGCGGTTCCCCCCTCCGGGGGGAATTCCAGGAGGTCCGTCACCTTCATCTCCGCCGCTTCCTTGGCCGAGTATCCGAAAAAGCGTTCCGCCGCGGGGTTGAAGGCGAGGATCTTTCCCTCCCCCGTAAAGGAGATGACCGGGTCGGCCGCGGTCTGCACGAGGTTTTCCAGCCGCTGGCTCGAGCTGTCCAGTTCCGCCTGCTGCCGGGCTATGAGGGTATTGATCTCCTGAAAGAGGGTAGCGAACTCGTCGTTGGTGACGATATCGATCGCCGCCACCCGCCGGATATCCCCGGAATTGAGGCTCGCGATCCGGTTTTCCATGGTTCGGATGGGATACTTGAGCATCTGCTTTATTTGCAGGGACATCTCGATGACGACGGCGATGTAGATGAGGGTTTTTACCCCGATCACCTTCAGGGCCGCGTCTACCCGGGAGTCGTGGATCATCTGGTTGAAAAACTGCCCCGCGTCGCTTAGGTTGGGCTGAAGCGCTCCGAATCCCTGACCGGGTATCTTCATTCCCAGCGAAAAAAAGGTGGAGGAGGACTCGAAGAGCTGCATGACGATGAAGAACACCAGAGACGAGAAGATAATGACTATGCGTCGATAAATGGAGGTCTTTTTTAGCCGGGTGATGGGTTCGTAGGCGAGAGCCGCCTTCTTCGCGGGAAAGAGCAGGTTGTCCACGTTGAAGGCGATCATGACCCCCGCGAGGAAGCCCTTGGATACCGCGTTCATCAATACCATTTGATGGGTGGCGTCTAGCCTGAGATCAAGCCCCTGGGCCAGGGCATAGGCTATTTCCCCCGCGAGGAAACCCGCTACCGAAACCAGAATCACGAAGGCATGGAGGCCGTTGAGGCGGGCAATGGCTCGTCCCGCGTCGTGCACGGAGCAAACCGAGGTGGTGCATCGGCAGAAGAACCGGATAATGGGGGAGAGATACCAATAAAAGAGGGTAGACGTCAGGAGAATGACCGGCCAAAACTGGCTGAGGCTTTCCCGGGAAAAAAGGCTCCCCATGGCCTTTTGCGCCGCTTCGGGAAGGGTGTTCCCGTTGAATTCGGTGATGAACAGGATGACTGCAGGAATTACGACGAGGAAGGGCAGTACGAGCATTCGGATCGCGAAGGGGTTCGGGGCCCTCTTTCGCTCAAACCAGGGCGGCATGTCCCTTAAGGTTCTTCTCTTATGGCGCATGATCTTACTATACCGTAAAAAAGGCGCGAAAACCCGGGAGCCCGCGCGCCTTTTTACCTTCCCTTTACTCCCAACCGAAGGTGGCGGGGGGCTTGTTGGTAATATCGTAGAAGATTCCGTCCACGAAACCCAGGGCGGCGATTCGGGACACCATACGCCCGAGGACGCCGAGGTCCAGGCGGGCGAAGCGGGCGGTCATCACGTCCTCGGAAACAACGGGCCTCAAGACCAGGGAACAGCGCCCTTCTTCAGAAGCGCAGGGCAAATTGATGGTAAGGTGCTGGAAGATCGCGCGGTAAAGGCCCGCGTTCTTGAGCTCGTCCAGCACGATAGCGTCCGCCTCCCGGGTCTGGTCCAGCCTGAAGCGGTCGCACCACCCCTCGTTGAGGCGGAGCTCCAGGGGCTTGCCGTTTTCGCCGCCCCTTCGCCACAGTTCGAGCACCGTGCGGTTGACGCTCTTCACGGAGTTGGTGATCCGGGAGGAAGCGGCTTCCAGCGAATCCCAGCCGGGAAAGGACTCCCACAGCCGGTTAAAGGCGAGGGAGGCGGGAAAGCGGTAGGTCCGGAAATCGCCCTGAACCCCTACGGAACGAACGGGCAGGGCCGAAAGCCGGGGAAGCCCGTCGGCGATATGGGGGAATGCCCCCGGAAGGTCGAAGGACGCGAGTTCCGCGAGGGTCGTATCGAACTCCTTCCGGTCCGACTCGGCGGCAGGCCCCTTCGGTCCGGGGCTCGCGAGGACGTTGATGGAGAGTCCCGGGCCCGGAAAGGGGTGCCGGTACACGAGCCCGTCGGAGAGGCCGATCTTCTTGCCGATGATGCGAACCTCGTCCTTGTAGAGGTCCTTCAGGGGCTCGACGACGAGACCCTTCTCGATGAGGGCCTGAATGCCCTCCACCCGGTTGTGGTGGGTCTTGATCACGTGAGAGTTTTTCGTTCCCCCGCTTTCGATGATGTCAGGATAGAGGGTTCCCTGGGCCAGGAGCCAGTCGTTCTCGTCCAGGCCCAGGCGCCTGACCACCTCGTCCCGCACGGTTATGAAGGTTTCGCCGATAGCCTTGCGCTTTTTCTGGGGGTCCGCCTCGTGATACACCGCCTTAAGGAAGGTTTCGCTCGCGTCCTCCACGATGAAGTTCGAGAAACCCGCCTCGTGGTAGCGCTCGGCGATGATGGCGCTTTCCTGTTTGCGCATGAAGCCGTTGTCGATATGGAGGCCGAGAACCCGCTCCTGGCCAAGGGCCCTGTTCAGGAGCGCGAAGGCCACGGTGGAGTCCACCCCCCCCGAGAGAAACAGAAGCACCTTTCGCGCCTTGCCGTCGCCGGGGCCCGCATGGGTGTCCCCGCTTTCGTGGGGCTTGCCGTCGGCGGAGTCCCGGATATGGTCCAGTATGAGGTCCAGTACCCGGTCCTGGCTCCAGTTCCTTTCCATGCCGCAGATCTTGGCGAAGTTGCCGAGGATCTTGTCTCCCTCGGGGGTATCCTTCACCTCCACGTGGCACTGGAGGCTCCACCGTTTTTTGGCGAGGTTCTGAAGGGCGGCGTAGCGGCAGTCCCGGGTGGAACCGATCACCTCGAAGCCCCCGGGAAGGGCGGTCACCTCGTCCTGGTGGCTCATCCACACCTGGGCGGGAAGGGCTATTCCCTCGAAGAGGGGGGAGGGCTTGGGGGATGCTTCGGAATCACGGGCGGGGATGCCGAGGCTCGCGATGCCGAACTCCCCGACCCGGGCCTTTTCGACCTTGCCCCCGTAGCTTTGGGCCATGAGCTGGTGGCCGTAGCAGAGGCCGAGAATCGGCACGGGGAGACTGAGGATTTCATCGTTGAACCGGGGAAGGTCCTTTTCGTAGACCGAGGAGGGCCCTCCCGAAAAGACGATTCCCCGGGCGCCCTCGAAGGAGGACAGGGGGGCTGAGGGCATGGCTATTTCGGAATAGAAACCGAGCAGGCGGAAGCGCTTGGCGATAAGGTGGGCGTACTGGCTCCCGAAGTCAAGGACGATTATTTTGTCGTGTTCCATGGCCCAGCATAGCAGAGAGGCGTTTTTTTTGGAAGGGTGGAAGAGGGTTCTTGGAGGTTTCAAGGGGGAATCCCCCTTCGCTCGAAACGAAGGGGGCCTCTCCCAGGATCTTACTCCACCGTTACGCTCTTGGCGAGATTCCTCGGCTTGTCGGGGTCGTTGCCCCGCATCACCGAGCAGTAGTAGGCGTAAAGTTGGCTCGGGATCACCGAGAGCATGGGCGACAGGGCGTCCAGGGTCCGGGGAATCCGGAACACCTCGTCGGCGGTGGCGTCGAAGTACTTTTCGTCCTCCCAGGTGATGACCAGCACCGTGGCGCCCCGGGCCTTCACTTCCTTGATGTTGGAGTCCATCTTGTCGAAAAGGGCGCTTTGGGTGCAGATCGCCACCACCAGGGTGGATTCGTCCACCAGGGCGATGGGGCCGTGCTTGAGTTCTCCCGCGGCGAAAGCCTCGGAGTGGGTGTATGCGATCTCCTTGAGCTTCAGGGCGCTTTCCAGGCTTACGGCGTAGTCGAACAGGCGGCCCATGAAGAAGGCCTTGGTCTTGTTGAACTGCCGGGCGGCGAATCTCTGGATGTCGTCCTTTTTGCCGAGCAACTGCTCCGCCAGGGCCGGCAGAGCCTCCAGGGCATCGATGTTGGCGGCGAGCTCGGCGTCGTCGATCACCTTGCGGAGGTGCCCGAACTTGAGGGCGATGAGGTATACGCACATGAGCTGGGTGGTGAAGGCCTTGGTGGAAGCCACGGCGATTTCGGGACCCGCCCAGGTGTACATCACCAGGTCCGCCTCCCGGGCCAGGGTGGAGCCCACCACGTTGGTAATGGCGATGATGCGGGCGCCGGACTTGCGGGCCATGCGCATGGCCGCCAGGGTATCCGCGGTCTCTCCTGACTGGCTGATGATGATGAAGATGTCCTTGGGGTCGTAGATGGGGTCCCGGTAGCGGAATTCGCTTGCCACGTCCACGTCCACCGGGATGCGGGCGAAGTGTTCCAGGGCGTACTTGCCCACCACCCCCGCGTGCCATGCGGTGCCGCAGGCGCTGATAACCACCCGGTGGGCCTGGGCCCAGGAGGCGTCGAAGCCGATTTCCTCCAGGTTGATGGTCTTGGCGGCGTAGGTCTTGATTCGGGCGCGAAGGGTATCCGCGAGGGCCTTGGGCTGCTCGTGAATCTCCTTGAGCATGAAGTGCTCGAATCCGCCCTTTTCGGCGGCGGATACGTCCCATTCCACCCGGGTGGTCTCCTTGGTTAGGGGGTGCCCCTCGCGGTCGAAGAACTCGACCCGGTCGCGGTAGAGGACGGCGATCTCGCCGTCGTTGAGGTAGTATACGTCCCGGGTGTATTCCAGGAGGGGGGTCACGTCGCTGGCGATCAGGTACTCGCCTTTGCCCGCGCCGATGACCAGGGGCGCGTCTTTCCTGACCGCGATGATCCGCTCAGGCTCGTTCTCGCAGAGGAAGGCCAGGGCGTAGGCGCCCTCGATCTTGTCGAGGGTGGCCCGAACGGCCTCGAAGAGGTCGCCTTGGTAAAAATGGTCCACCAGATGGGCCACTACCTCCGTATCGGTCTGGCTCTTGAAGGCCACCCCGGACTCCTTAAGCCATTCCTTGAGCTTCGCGTGGTTTTCGATAATGCCGTTGTGCACCACCGCGATCTTACCCGAAACGTTGGTGTGGGGATGGGAGTTCACGTCCGAGGGCTCCCCGTGGGTGGCCCAGCGGGTATGCCCGATTCCCATGGTCCCCCGGATTATTTCCGTGGCGATCCGCTGCTCGAGATTCTTCAGGGCTCCCTTGGCCTTTCTCACCACCAGGGAGCGTTTTTCGCCGTCCCCCTGTCCCTCCGATCCGGAGCCGAGCACCGCGATCCCCGCGGAATCGTATCCGCGGTATTCAAGCTTCTTGAGGGCGTTCACGAGAACCGGGGTGGCTTCTTCGTCACCTATGTATCCGACTATTCCGCACATTTTTGGTACCTCTTGATATGGTAAATAAAGCTATCACAATTCGGTTTCATCCGAAAGCACTTCCAGGTGATTCTTTCTCACGTAGTCCGAGACCGCCGTCAGGGTCCTGTGGGCCACGGTCCCGTCGACCTCCACGGTTTCGTGGAAGAGTTCCGAGGGTATCCTTAACACGACTGAGTTCGTGGCGGCCACGGCGGTGGCGGTACGGCCTATGCCTAAGAGGGTGGAAAACTCGCCGAAGACGCTTCCCCGGCCGAGCTCGGAAACCCGGTTCTCCCGCACGATGTCCACCGTGCCCGACCAGACGTAGTAGAGCTCGTCGGACTGCTCTCCCCGGCTGAAGATTACCTCCCCCTCCCGCAGGGGCACGGCATAGCGGCGGTAGAAGAGGGAAGGGGAGATAAACATGATGCGCTCGAACTGGGCCACCAGGTCCGGCGTATGGTAGGGCGGGAGTAGGTAGAGCCGGGCCACGAGAAAGCTCTCGAAAAACTGGGAGACGAACAGGAACTGGGCGAAGAACAGGAAGAGGGCGAAGAAGAGATAGACCTCCAGGAGGAGCACGATCACGTTCGCGAGGATTCCGTACACGATATTGTACCGGGTCATGTTCACCAGGCTCGAGAACACGATCCTCACGGCTTCCATGGAAAGGGTGCACGCCGCGGAGGCCCTGAGGCAGCTCATGGCCGCGGGCCGAACCCGGGGGGTAATCCAGTAGACCAGGAACAGGAAGAGAAAGACGATCCCCAGGGGGGCGAAGCGGAGGACGTTCCTGGAAATTCCCAGGGCCAGGGGCGAAAGGAGGCTCTCCGGGAGCACCGAGCCCATGATGGCCTTGCCCGCAATGACCGTGACCGTGGAAAGCACGATGAGGATGACCAGCAAAACCTCGCCCGCGAGAACCACGAGGTTTTCCTTGAGGGGTTTGACCTTTCCCCGCTTGCGGTAAATCACCCTCATGCACTGCTGAATGGAGGCGAAGAAGCGCCGGGCCATCCAAAAAACCGAAAAACCCAGGAGAATCTCGAAAAAGCCGATGGTCTTGATCGACATTACCGAGGAAAGGACGCTCGAGAGGTCCATGGATTCTGAGAAAAAGCCCAGGGATTGGGCGAGCTCCTGCACCGCTTCCGGGGAGGCCTTCACGAACCGGAGCAGGATTACGAGCACCATGAGGATGACCGGAAAGGCGGACATGAGAAAGCTGTAGGCCCCGGCGGAGGCGTAGGTGAAAAGGTCGTTGGCGATGAAAGTGTCCCAGGTGATGTAGAGCCGCTGGGCAAAGCCGAGGAGTCGGTGTTTTGGTTCTTTCGCGGAGTCTGAAACGCTCATGTCGCTACGAGTATAGCCCATTCCCGGGGGAAATGATAAGCTCAAGGCCCCTATTTGAAGCCCTAGGGTATTGATGAATTGTATAAATATGTAATAAGATGGTATAAAGTTGCACAAAAGGAGAGGCGTATGAAGAAACTGCGCGGAGCGTTTACCGCACTCATCACCCCGATGAACGAGGATGGAAGCGTCGATTATGAAGGCTTCCGGACCCTCGTGCGGTATCAGCTCGAGAGCGGAATCTCCGGCCTCGTTCCCCTGGGCACCACCGGCGAGACGCCGACCCTGGACGAGAGCGAGGAAGATGTATTGATCGACATCACGATGGAGGAAGCGAAGGGAAAGGTTCCCATTATCGTGGGCGCGGGGAGCAACAACACCCGCGACGCCGTTAAATACGTCAAACGCGCCAAACAGAAGGGGGCCGACTACGCCCTTGTGGTCACCCCCTACTACAATAAGCCCAACGACGAGGGAATCTACCGCCACTTCGCCGCCTGCGCCGAGGTGGGGCTTCCCATTATCGTTTACAACATCGCCGGCCGCACCGGCAAGAATATCTCCACGGCCCTCCTCGCGCGGATCGCGGAACTCCCGAACATCGCGGGCGTAAAGGAAGCCTCCGGCGACCTATCGCAGATGATGGACGTGATCGGCCTCATCGCCTCGAAAAAGCCGGATTTTACGGTGCTCTCCGGGGACGACGCCTTTACGGTGCCCCTGGCGAGCCTGGGGGGGGACGGGGTAATCTCGGTGCTGTCCAACATTGACCCCGCGGGAATTACGAAGATGACCCTCGCTGCCCTGGAGGGAGACTTCCCGACCGCCCGGCAGATGCACTACAAGTTCCTTCCCGCCTTCAAGGCCGCCTTCGTGGAGACCAACCCGGTTCCGATCAAGGCGGCGATGGCCATGAAGGGGCTCCCCTCGGGAACCCTCAGGCTGCCCCTGTGCGGGCTTTCGAAGGAGAACGAACCGATCGTTCGAGAGGCTTTCGCGAAAGCGGGCATATTGTAAGTTCCGAGGCTGCAGGACCGCGAAACAAACATTAGGAGAGATAAGACCATGAGCGACAAGATACCCGTCGGAATACTGGGCGCCACCGGCGCCGTCGGACAGAACTATATCTACCTTCTCCAGGATCACCCCTGGTTCGAGGTTGCCTACGTGGCCGCGAGCCCCCGCTCGGCGGGCAAGAAATACCGCGAGGTGGTGGAGAGCCGCTGGCTTCTGGGGGCGAACATCCCCGAGGGGGTGAGGGACCTCGTGATCGAGGACGCCAACCTTCCCGAAAAGGCCCTCGGCAAGTGCCGGTTCGTCTTCAGCGCCCTGGAGCTGGACTCCAAGGACGAGATCAAGGCCCTGGAAAACGCCTACGCGGGCCTCGGCATACCCGTGGTATCCAACGCCTCCGCCCACCGCTGGACCGATAACGTGCCCATGCTTATCCCGGAGATCAACCCGGACCACGCGGCGGTCATCGATGAACAGCGGAAAGCCCACGGCTGGGACAAGGGTTTCGTGGCGGTGAAGCCAAATTGCTCCCTGCAGAGCTACATGACCCCCGTATGGGCCCTCATGAAGGCGGGCTACGAGGTGAAGCGCATGATGGTGACCACCCTTCAGGCGGTTTCCGGCGCGGGATATCCCGGCGTCCCGAGCCTGGACATGATAGACAACGTGGTGCCCTTCATCGGCGGGGAGGAAGAAAAGAGCGAGAGGGAGCCCCTGAAGATATTCGGGCGCCTCGCGGGCGGGAAGATAGAGAACGCCGCGGGGCCGAAGATCGCGGCCCACTGCAACCGCGTCCCGGTCATCAACGGGCATACCGCCTGCGTGAGCCTCGAGTTCGGCGAGAAGAAGCCGAGCCTTGAGGAGATCGAGAAGATCTGGAACGGGTTCCGGGGGCTTCCCCAGGAACTCGGCCTTCCCTTCGCCCCGAAGCAGCCCATCATCGTGCGCCATGAGCCCAACCGGCCCCAGCCGAGGCGGGACCGGGACGAGGACAAGGGCATGGCGGTTTCCGTCGGACGCCTCAGGGAGTGCCCGGTTTTCGACATCCGCTTCGTGGGGCTTTCCCACAATACGGTGCGCGGCGCCGCGGGAGGCGGAATCCTCAACGCGGAGCTTCTCAAGGCCAAGGGCTATCTGTCCTGATTCCGGCCCCAGGGTTGTCGTACCGTTGGCCGTCCCCCGCCCGGGGCGGCGAAGAGTGCCGTCCTGCGCGGGCGGCGCTGTCATTCTGCAGAGGAGTTACCAAACCATGGCGGAAAAGAGCTTTCCCCTCACCCTGAAGGACCTTCAGGGACTTTCTGAACTGTATCCGACCCCCTTTTACCTTTACGACGAAAAGGCCATCCGCG
>QKDA01000268.1 GCA_003246765.1 Spirochaetales bacterium
TCCAGCAACCCCTCGCAAAAGAGGGTAGAGCGGTTTCGGCCTCCCGCCTTGGAGCGGTAGAGGGCCTTGTCCGCCTCCTCCAGGAGACTCACCGAAGTTGAGCCCGCGGCGGGCTTAATGAGCCTCGCCCCGAGACTCACGGTAACCGAAAGGGGGCCAGAGCCGTCCGGCGCCGGCACCTGAAGGAGGGATATCGCCTCCCGGATGCGCTCGGAAACCAGCATGAGCTTTTCCGCGTCGCAGCCCGATAGGAGCACCGTGAACTCCTCCCCCCCGAAGCGGGCGGCGCAGTCCTCGCCGCGGACCTGCACCTTCAGCTGTTCCGCTATGGCCAGGAGCACCTCGTCCCCCGTCACGTGCCCCCAGGTATCGTTAAAGCGCTTGAAGTGGTCTACGTCCAGCATCAGCACCCCCGCGGGACTCTTTCTCCTTCGGGCGTGGGAGACCGCCTCGTCCAGGCGCCTTATGAAATAGTCGTGGGTAAAAAGCCCCGTTTTCGGGTCC
The DNA here is from genome assembly GCA_003246765.1 of Spirochaetales bacterium. Lineage (GTDB taxonomy): Bacteria > Spirochaetota > Spirochaetia > Treponematales > Treponemataceae > Teretinema. Next base: position 505 of record QKDA01000268.1, read on the forward strand.
GTGATGGAGCTCTCGTAATGGAGCCCGTTCTGAACGCTTACCGAGAGAAAGCGGATCATGCGGTCCACGTACTTCTTCTCCAGCTCCGAATACCCCTCCCCGACGATCTTCGACCCCAGAATCACCACCCCGTAGAGCCCCCCGATGCCGTACATGGGGAAGATCACCTCGGGCTTCAATCCCCGGAATTCCTCGGTGAAAACGTCCGCCCCCAGCTCATCGCTGAGCTCGGCGAAGTCCGCAGGGGCGGGATTATGGTTAAACCGCTCCTTGAGGATCTCCCAGTATAGCTGCTCGATGCGTTCTGGGCTCTCCTTGAGGTTGCGGTAACAGTACTGCCTGATTTTTTTGCCCCGGGGGGGGAGCACGAGAAAGCCCAGGAATTGCGGAATGAAGTGGTCCAGGATCTTGGCTATGAAAAAGTCCAGCATGGAGTTGACGTCGGTGTAGGCGAGGAGGAGGGCCGCGTCGTTGATTATCCGCTCCAGTTCGCGGTTTTCCCTGCGCAGGTCCCCGAGGGCATCCAGGGCCCCGGAGCGCTCAAGTTGGTTGAATTGGGCCAATATGTCCTGAGAGATGGGCATGAACGAATTGTAAGCCTTTTTTTTCGTATTGTCACCAATTGCTTTGAAAAGTCCTATACTTACCTTATGAACCTTTCGGATACGAGCCTGTGCGGCATACTCCTTCCCCATCCGCCGATCCTGGTGAAAGCCGTCGGTCAGGGCCGGGAGGCCGAGGCGGGAGCTACCCTGGCCGGAATTCAGGAGGCGGTGCGCCGCTGCGCTGCCTTTGCCCCGGAGACGGTGGTGGTCATTTCCCCCCACGCCCCCCTGTACCGGGACTATCTTTACGTATATTCAGGCGAAACCCTTTCGGGCACCTTTTCCCGCTTCGGCGCCCCGAACGCGGGCCTTTCCCTTCCCGGGGACCGGGAGTTCGCCGAGGCTTTCTTGGAGCGACTTTCGGAAGGGGGTATCCCCGGCGGAAGCGAAGGCCCCGAGGGTGCGGGATCCGCTCTGGATCACGGGGTTCTGGTTCCCCTCTGGTTCCTTTCGGGAGGGGTGCCTCCCTTTTCGCTGGTGGCCCTCTCCCAGTCCGCCCTGGGGGAGGACGCGATCCTTCAGGCGGGCAGGGCCCTCGCCGATACCGCCTCGGCCCTGGGCCGCAGAACCTGCATAGTGGCCAGCGGCGATATGTCCCACAGGGTCAACCGGGAAAGCCCCTACGGCATGGCCCGGGAAGGGGCCCTCTTTGACCAGGGGGTGTGCGAGGCCTTGAGAACCTCCCAGCCCTCCCGGATCCGCCAGATCGACAGCCTCGTCAGGGAAGAGGCGGGGGAATGCGGCTACCGTTCCCTGGTGATGCTGGAGGGAGCCATGCCCCGCGCCTCGACGGAGCTCCTGTCCTACGAGGCCCCCTTCGGGATCGGCTACTGCGTGGCCTTTTTTTCCCAAGGAGAAGCGGCATGAACCCCGGCGAACCCTCGGCGCCGGTACGCGTCGCTAGGTACGTTATCGAAACCTTCGTGCGGGGCGGGCGTATCCCCCGGCTCGAAGAGGTTCCTCCCCTGGATATTCCCGGCCTCGCCGACGCCCGGGCCGCCTGCTTCGTGTCCCTCCACCGGAGGGGCGAGCTTCGCGGCTGCATAGGGACGGTCCAGCCTACCATGGCCTGTCTCGGCTCCGAGATAATCCGAAACGCCGTGAGCGCCTGTTCCGAGGATCCCCGGTTTGACCCCGTCGGCGCCGACGAGCTTTCGGACCTGGAGATCAGCGTGGATATCCTCGGCGAGAGCGAGGTCGTGTCGGGGCCGGAGGAGCTTGACCCGAGAAAGTACGGTGTCATCGTTACCTCCGGCTACCGGCGGGGGCTTCTCCTGCCGGACCTGGAGGGGGTGGACACGGTTCGCTCCCAATTGGCCATTGCCTGCCGCAAGGGCGGAATAGATCCCGGGGAGTCCTTCGAGATCCGGCGCTTCACGGTCACGAGGTACCACTGACCATGCGGGAAGCCATGTACTGGGAGGCCCAGGGAAACCGGGTCCGCTGCGCTTTGTGTCCCCACGGCTGTTCCATCGCCCCCGGCGAAACCGGGCGGTGCCACGTCAGGCGGAACCGGGAGGGCACCCTGATTTCCGAAACCTGGGGCCTCATTCCCGCCTTGGCCCTGGACCCGATCGAGAAAAAGCCCCTGCGCCGGTTCCACAGCGGATCCTGGATCCTCTCCGCCGGGAGTTACGGCTGCAATCTTTCCTGCCTGTTCTGCCAAAACCACGGCATATCCCAGCGGGGGGCGGACCATCAGGGGAACAGGGAAGGGGAAACCCGGGTGGTGGAACCCCAGTCGCTGGTAGAAGAGGCCCTTGCCCTCCGGGAGGAGGGTAACGTCGGCATCGCCTTTACCTATAACGAGCCCTTCGTGGGCTACGAATACCTGTGGGATACCCTGAGGCCCGCCAAGGAAGCGGGGCTCGTCACGGTGCTGGTGACCAACGGCTTCGTGAATCCCGCCCCCCTGGAAAGGCTCCTGCCTTACGTGGACGCCATGAACATCGACGTGAAGGCCTTTACCGACGGCTTTTACCGGGACCTTTGCGGGGCTTCCCTCGACCCGGTGCTGGAAACAGTCCGGAGAGCGGCGGCCCGCTGCCACGTAGAGCTCACCACCCTGGTGATCCCCGGGGAAAACTCCGGCACCGACGAGATCGGCGCCCTGGCGCGCTGGATCGCCTCGGTGGATCCCTCCATCCCCCTCCACCTTAACCGCCACCATCCTGACTACCTCATGCCCACCCCGCCGCCGGTGGAGCGGGAGAGCCTCTACCGGCTCGCGGAAACCGCGCGCATGAGTCTGTCCCACGTGTACGTCGGAAACGTATAAACCGTTGTGAACCTGAAGAAACCGGGTTATACTGCCCCCATGCAGGACGAAACGATCATCTCCACGAGCAAGATCGGGCAGCGGCTCGACTCTATCGCCAAGAAGGAACAGGTTTCCTACCTCATGTTCGAGGGCGGAAAGATCCCCATGGTGAGCGTCATTACCATCGGCCGCTCCACGGACAACGACGTGGTTATCGACGGCAAGCTCGCGAGCCGCCATCACGCCGTCATCCAGAAGATCAAGGAAGACTATTTCCTCAAGGACCTGGACAGTACCAACGGCACCTTCCTCAACGGCGAGGCCATTCCCCGGGGAAAGTACGTCAAGCTCGGCCATGAGGATACCGTTACCATCGGCAAGACGAACCTCACCATCGGCTGATGCCGCCGGCATCCACATTCGGAACGCGCCGTGAGCGAAAACATACCCGAAAAGATCGGCAAATACCCGGTTGAGTCCCTAATCGCCCGGGGCGGGATGGGGGCCGTCTACAAGGCCCTGCATCCGGAGCTCAAGCGGGCGGTAATCATCAAGAAGCTTACCCTTCGGGGCAATGCCTCCGCCGCGGAACGCTTTAAGCGGGAGGCCCGAATCCTTTTGGACCTCAACCATCCCCACGTGGTGCACCTTCACGACTATTTCCAGGACGAGCGGTCCCGTTATCTGGTCATGGAGTACGTGGACGGCATGTCCCTGGACCGGCTTCTCAAGCGCAAAGGGCGTTTTTCCGGCCCCATGGCGCTCCTAGTGGTCTTGGAAGCCTGCACGGCCCTCAAGTACGCCCATGACCGGGGCATCGTGCATCGGGACGTAAAGCCCGGGAACATTCTCATATCCCGGAAGGGAACGGTAAAGCTCGCGGACTTCGGAATCGCCCAGGACGGGGGGGAGGCCTCCCCGGGGGAGAGGACGGGCCCCGAGGGGACCCAGAAAAACCGGACCCCGGGGACGGAACTCACCATGGCGGGATCCGTCTTGGGGACCCCCTCCTACATGCCCCCGGAGCAGTTTGCCGACTCCAGCAGCGTGGACCAGCGGGCGGATATCTACGCCGCGGGGGTCATGCTTTACGAGATGATGACCGGAGTCAAGCCCTTTCCCGGGGGAAATACCCCCGAGACGAGGGAGGCCATCCTGCGGGGGAAATACACTCCCATGCGGAAGCTCGCCCCCGACGCCCCTTTTACGGTGGTCCGTCTCGCCCGCAGGATGATGAAAGCCCGGGCCAAGGGCCGCTTCCGTGACCTGAAGCCCGTTATCCGGATCGCGACGAGGTACCTCAAGCGCTATTCCGTTCGGGATATCCGCTTTGCCATGGTTCAGAACATGCTCACCGCCCGGAGGGAAGAGCCCGTTTTCGCCCCCCGAAAAAGGACCGCCCTCAGGCTCCTCATCGCCCTGGTCGCCGCCCTCGCCGCGGGGAGCCTTTCGCTTGCGGCCTGGAAGGGCGGGCTGGTGCACCGCACGGTGCTGAGGCCCTGGTTCGCCCCCGTGACGGTCCGGGTAAACCTGGGTTCTCCCGAGGAGGCTCAAGGCGCTCTCGGCGGAGACCTCCAGTTCAGGGCCTTTTTCTTCAGGGACGACCGCTCGGAAATTCCCGAGGTAACCGGCACGAGGCGTATTCTGGAGCGGCTGCAGGGAGACGACGCCGTGGAAAGCGCGCCCGTCTGGCTTCGGCCGGGACTGTACCGGCTCAAGCTCGTTTCGGGGCCCGGAATTTGGTGGAAATCCTTCAGGCTTGACGGTAAGGGGAGGGTTATCGAGCTGCCCTTCAAGGCACCCGAAAGCCGGCCCCTCACGATAAAGGCCGCCGCCTTCGACGCAGCCACCGGCAGGGAGCTCACGGCCTCCGCGAGGTTCTTCCTCTTGCGGGGCGGCTCCTGGGTTCCCCTTAAGGGGGTCGATCCCGCAGGCCTCCGCACCGGCACCGTGCAGCGCTTACGGGCGGAATGCCCGGGCTACGAGAGCGCGGAATGGTCCCTGGCCATCGGCTGGTATCAGGACGAGCTGGTGCTGGAGGCGGGATTGGAGAAAACCGGGAATTAAAGCAATCCTGAAAGGCGAACTGCCCCGGAACCGGGGTTTCCCGGGAACCCGCGCCCCCGGGAGCCTTTAAGGGATCTCTTTTCCTATTTCGTTTCTTCCGCGAAAAGCTCCCGGTACACCTTTTCGGTTATGGGATAGCGGGTCATGACGTAGAGACCCAGGGCGAAGCCCGCCGCGGGAATGATGCCCGCCAGGAGCCGGATGGCGAAAATGGAGGAGGCTCCCTGGACCGCGTCCGCTACGTAGCCGCTGGCGCTCAGGATGAGCCCCGAAACCCCCAGGGAAAGGGCCTGGCCGAGCTTGGAAATAAAGGTCCACATGCCGTAGTAAGCCCCTTCCTTCCGGTTTCCCGTATGCTTCGCGTCCCACTCAATAGTGTCGGGAACCATGGCCCAGGGCGCCACCAGGGCGAAACCGAGGCCCAGCCCCGCCAGGCACATGAGGCCGACGACGTAGGCGACACCGAAAAGGTGCCCCGTGAAGAAGATGAGGACGCAGCTTGCCGCGAGAATCGCGAAGCCGAGAATGTAGGTTACGTGCTTGCCGATTTTTTTCGATACCGGAATAGATACGGGGATGGTCAGGATCGACACGACCAGGAGCGCTCCCAGGGCATACATGGTCATGCCCTCCTGGCCGAATATGTATTTGAAGTAGTAAACCAGGCTGCTCTGCACGAAATTGATGGCCAGGATATTGAGGGCGTATGCGACGATCAGGATGACGTAGGCCCGGTTTGCGAACACCGCCTTGTAGGTGGAGACGAGCCCCTCCGTGGGGATCTCCCTCGTCTCGTGCCCCGGCTCCCGAACCGCGAAAAAGGTAATCAGGGCACTTATGGCCATAACGGCGCCCATGAAAAGCCCCGCGGCGGAGAATCCCGCGGACTTGGTCGGGAAGGCCCCGACGATGGGAAGGATCGCAACGGCGCCCAGGATGGTGCCCACCAGGGAGAAGGAGAAGCGCCATCCGTTGAGGCTCGTCCTCTCGTTATAGTCCTGGGTTAGTTCCGGGGTGAGGGCGGAGTAGGGGATGTTCACGATGGTATACATGGTGTTCACCAGGCAGAGGGCGAAGACCGCCCAGAGCGTGAGCTGGAGCGGGCTTGAGAGTCCCGGGTTCGAGAAGAAAAACCACATGGACAGGGCCAGGGGAACGGCTCCCCCGAGGATATAGGGCCTCCTCCGTCCCAGCCGGGTCTTGGTGCGGTCGGAGACGTAGCCCATCATGGGGTCCGTGACGGCGTCCCACACCTTTCCTATCATCAGGGCGATGCCCGCCGCCGCGGCGGGAAGCGCCACGGTGTCGGTAAGGTAGTTAAGGGCCCAAAAGCCCATGGCCGTGAAAAAGAGGTTTCCCCCCAGGTCCGCCACGCCGAACCCGGCCTTGGTCGCGATCGAAAGCCTTCCTGCACCAGCTTTAGTGTCCATTTTCGTACTCCTTGACGCATTCCTCGAATCTTTTTGCGATCAGGTAGGTGACGCTTCGGAGGGCTTCCTTTCGTCCCGATCGGTAAGCTTCCCGGAAGTCGTCGAAGACTACCGGTTGCCCTGCCACGATTATCGGCGTTTTTCGCGCCGGGTTTCGCCTATGTTTCAGGGTCCCCCCACGGCTTCTTTCAAGGATATCCGCATAGTTGATTCCGCGCTCGAAGAGGGCCCCCAGACGCATGGTCAGCGCCGCTCCGTCCCGGGTTTCCCCTTCCGGGCGGAGGGGAACGTGAAAGAGAAGCTCCGCGGTCTCCATATGCCTCATGGCGAACCACGCCTCCGCGGCGAGCCTGTCCGCGAAGCGCCGTTCCAGGGGGAGCAGGGAATCGAGGTCGTCCCGGTAGATCCGCGACCAGCCCAGGGCCCGCATGCGGTAAAAGCGTTCCATCACGGGGGCTCGGGAATCCTGTATTCCCATGCCGAGCCCCCGTTCGCAGGAGGCGATCGCGGCCTCAAGAACGTCTTCCTGGGGGGAATCGGCGGGAAGGCCGTAGAAGGCAGCCGTCAGGGCGAGAATTCGGGACGCGATCCCGTCGAGCCTCGAGGAAAGGCTGTCCAGACGCCCGTCCGCAGGGGACGTCACGGCCCGGAACGCTCCGGGCTCGGAAGGGCGCTCGATGCCGCAGAGACCTTCCATCTCGGTTACCAAGGCATTCAGTTTGCGGACTGAGCGCGGAGGGTACTCGTAATGGTAGGAAAGGGGAATAAAAAGGGTGCGCTCGGCCCGACCCGCCCGCTCCAGGTCTTCCATGCACCAGAAGCCGAAGCGGGCGGCGCCGTTCTCGATCTCCGAGACCTTGCGGCTCAGGTAGGTCACGTGTCCCTCCGGCGCAAGGGCCACCGGAAAGGGCCCGTCGAGAATTTCCGCGCGAATGCGGTTCATTCCCCCGCTGTCGGCCCTCAAGTGGCTAATCGGCAAGGCGCCGACGGCGGGAAGGAGAAACCGCACGAAGGGGGGCGACCAGAGGGGAACCTCGCCCCCGTAGATAAAGGCGACGTGGGTTTTCCGGCGGAAGGGCCGCCCGAGCCGCCTCGCCTCCTTGGGGAGCGAGTGGAGAACGGTGTATCCCGTTAACTGCGGATCGTCTCCGTAGGCATGCCTGAATCCCAGTATGAGCCGGGCCTTTCCCTCCTCGAATTCGTGCCAGCCCTTGACCAGCTCCTCCCCCCGGATCAGCCGGGGTTCCGAAAAACCCGCCAGCCGGGCCGCCGGGGTGAGGATGAGTCGGATGAGGGCAAGAAAGGGGCGGTTAAGACGGCCTTCCCGCGGGGGGTACGTCGGGTGCGCAGCAAGGTCTGGGGAGTGCATGAGCATCAGTTTACGCCCCCTTTTCGCCTTTATCAACCGGAATCATCCCCTTTCCCCGCTAATGGCATCCGATGTACAATGGCTGCCATGAGCGATTCCCCTCGGCCCGTGGTCGTAGTTGTTTCCCTGCAGGTTCAGTCCTCCTGGCAGTCCGTTCCCCTGGGGGCCGCTTCGGTGGCCGCGGCCCTCCGGTCGGATCCCCGGTTAAGGGACCGCGTCAGGGTTGCCCTGGTGGACCTTTCCCTGGAGGACCCAGCCCTTTCCTCTCTCGATCAGGCGGCACTCGGACGGCACATCGCGGATCGCGCCCTCGAGGCCGGCGGAGGGGAGCCCCTGGCGGCCGCCTTCTCGGTGTACCTGTGGAACCGCATTCCCTTCGAGGGGGCCGCCGAGGCCCTGGCTTCCCGATCTCCCCGCACGTTCCTCGTCGCGGGGGGCCCCGAGGTCACGGCGGATCCTTCCCGGTTCGGTTCCTTTCACTACCGGCTTTCGGGCGAAGGGGAGCGCTCCGCGGCGGATCTCGTCGCGGCCCTGCTGGACGGCGCCAAGGTCCCGGACTCGGCGTTAAGGGGAACCCGTTCCCCCGCGCCGGACCTAGAAACCCTGCCCTCTCCCTGGCTCGAGGGACTGCTCGACGGCGCCGAGGCCGTGCGCACCCATCGGGGCGCCCTGTGGGAACTGGCCAGGGGCTGTCCCTTTTCCTGCGCCTACTGCTATGAGTCCCTCGGCGAAAAGCGCGTCAGGCCCGTTCCCCTGCCGAGGCTCGAGGCCGAACTCGAGCATTTCGTACGCGCGGGAATCGAGCGGGTTTTCGTGCTGGACCCCACGTACAACGCGAACCGGGAGCGGGCGCTGTCCCTGCTTTCCCTCATCGAGCGAAGGGGCGGGAATCTCCACTTCAATTTCGAGATCCGCGCGGAGCTGCTGGACCGGGAGCTCGTGTCTGCCTTCTCCCGCATACCCTGTTCCCTTCAGATCGGGCTCCAAAGCTCGAATCCCGAGGCCCTCAAGGCCGTGAACCGTCCCGGGGACCTGAAGTCCTTCTCGAAAAAGATCGGGCTGCTCAATGACGCGGGCATCGTCTTCGGCCTGGACCTCATGTACGGACTCCCCGGGGACAGCCTCGCCACCTTCAGGGGAAGTCTCGATTACGCCCTCGGACTCTACCCGAACAACCTGGAGATATTCCGGCTCGCCCTGCTTTCGGGAACCCTTCTTTACCAGCGCAAGGGAGACCACGGTCTCGAGAGCGACGACCGGCCCCCCTATCTCGTCCGCTCGACGCCGAAATTTCCCCGGGTTGACCTTGACCGGGCGGAACAGCTTGCGGCCGCGGCGGATCTCTTCTATACGCAGGGAAGGGCGGTTACCTGGTTTCTCGCGGCCCTCTCCCCCCTAAAGCTCAAGCCCTCCCAGTTTCTCTCGGATTTCGCCGCATGGCTTGATTCCCCGGCGAATCCCCAGGGCCCGGCGCCGGCATCGTCCCATTCGGGGGCCCGTAAGTCCCACAGGGAAATAGAGGCGCTCCAGACGGCCTTCACCGAGAAAAAATTCGCGGAAAAGGGCAAGGGCTATCTTGTTCCCGCGGTCCGTGATATCATCGCCCTGAACGGGGCATGGACCCGGGCCTTGGCGGAGGGGGATCCGAGCACTTTGGAGCTCTCCTTCCATCCCGAGGACTTGTTTAGCCCCGACGCTATGGATCTCGACTTTTTTTCCGAAAACGCCTGCATGGAGCATTGCTCGGTGCGGGTCTTCCCCGGACCCGAGGGTCCCGACCTGGAGATGCTGTAATATGACCTGTTGATATCGAAAGCACCGTTTGTTCTCCTGTCTATCTCGTGCCGCGCTGTGCCGGCAGTGACCACCGCGCGGGGCTGGGGTAGTTAGTACGCCGCTTTTTCGATAATGGACCATAGCATGAACCTTCATAAACTGAATCCCTTTTCCGTGTACCGGGGGCTTCCGAAACCCGTGTACGTCATGTTTCTCGCCACCGTGGTAAACGGTACGGGAATTTTCGTGTATCCCTTCCTGACCCTCTTTCTCACCCAGCGTCTCGGCTATACCGCCGTGGAAGCCGGCTTTTTCCTCTTTCTCGCCTCGGTGACCTACTTTCCGGGATCCCTGATAGGAGGAAAGCTAGCGGACTCCCTGGGGCGCAGGAGGGTTATGATCGTCTCCCAAACCCTGGCGAGCGCTACCTTCGCGGCCTGCGGTTTTCTCGGATCTTCCCCGGCGGTTCCCGTCCTTATCCTGGCAAACCTCTTTTTTGACGGGGTGACCGATCCCGCAAGGCACGCGATGATGAACGACGTGACCGTGAGCGAGAACCGCCAGAGCGCCTTTGCCCTCAATTACCTGGGTCACAACCTGGGATATTCCGTGGGGCCCCTTTTGGCGGGGTTCCTCTTTACCCGGGCCACGTCCTGGCTCTTCTTCGGGAACGCCATCGCGGGCTTCCTGGCTATGGTGCTTACGGCGGCCTTCGTGGGAGAGACCAAGCCCGATCGGGAAGAGCTGGAGCGGAGCGCCAAAAGCGGGGAATCGGACCGGGCGGTGGAAGGCTCCCTCCTCCAGGCGGTGCTCGCCAAGAAGGGACTTCTGGCATTCGCCTTCCTCATGTTCCTTTACCAGCTCGCTTATGAGCAGACCATCTTCAGTCTGCCCCTGACGGCGGTAGCGGTATTCGGGGACTCGGGGGCGGAGGTCTTCGGGGGTATCATGAGCCTAAACGCCCTCATCGTGATTCTCCTCAATGCCCCCGTGGTGAGCCTTTCACGTAAATTCAAGACCCTGGAAAACGTGGCCTGCGCGGGAATCCTCTACGCCCTGGGCTACGGGCTTTACGCCTTCGCCCGATCGGTTCCCGCGTTTTGGGGATGCACGGTTCTCTGGACCCTCGGGGAAATCCTGGACGCGGTTAACAGCTGGGCTTACATCGCCAACGAGACCCCGAAGAGTCATCGGGGCCGCTTCGGGGCGGTGTTCAACTTCATTTCGGGTTCCGGACGCTGGGTAGGGCCGGTGGCGGGGGGGAAGCTCATAGCCGCGGCGGGGACCTCCGCGCTTTGGCTCGCCACCTCCGGGGTCGCGGCCCTGTCGGCGGCGGGCATTCGGGTACTGCACGTCTTTTCAAAACGGGTACGGTAAGAACAGCCCCTGCACAGGCTTTCCACGACCCTCCGCTCGCTGAAGCCCCGGTAGATCGCCTGAGAGCGGGGTTTCGCGAGGATCTCCCGAAGCCCCTCCTCAAGGATGTTTCCCAAGGGTATGTCACCGTTTCGGTCGAGGCAGCAGGGCACGACGGTTCCGTCCGCCAGGATTCCCAACTGGTCCCGGAGCCCCCGGCAAAAACCTGACGGAGAGCGCTCCGGGGCGGGACTGGAGGGAAGCCGGGGCCACTCGAAGCTGTCCGCCGCGTGAAGGCCCACCCCGGGGGAGAGGGGGAACCCGTTGCGGCCCGAGAGAATCTGGGCCGCAACCTTCCGGGGATCCGCGTCCGGGGCAAAGCGCTCGAGGAGGGCCTCCAGCAGGGGATCGCAAAAGTCCCCGTCGTCCCTGGTCCAGAGCCTGAAGCTTACCAGGAAGTCGGCGCGGCAGTCCCGCTGGGTCGGAAGGAACTCCCTCACCGCCCGGATTAGCCCCTCCAGCCGGAACCGCCGCTCCCCCTCGGGGAACTGCTCCAGGCTTTGCAGGGATACGTTCAGCCTCGCGAGAGAGGCCTTCCCGGAAAGCTCCCCGGCCCGTTCGGGAAAAAGGGTCCCGTTGGTGGTGAGATTCACCCTGAAACCCCTCTCCCCGGCAAGGTCGAGGAATCGGGGCAGCCGGGGATGGAGCAGGGGCTCTCCCATGAGGTGAAAATAGAGGGTTGAGGCGGAGCCCTCGAGCCTCTCGAGGACGCGGGCGAAGTCCCCCTCGTCCATGAAGGCGCGGGGCCTCGAGGTCAAGCCGCAAAAGGAACAGGCTAAGTTGCAGGCGTTGGTGATCTCGAGGTATACCTTGTCGAAGCGGCTCTTCATGGGATCCCCAGTATGGCCTTCCTGCGATAAATTAAGAAATCGCCCTTCAGGATTGCCTCGGGTCAAAGACGCTCGGCAATCCTGTCGATAAACTGCCAGGAATCCACGATTTCCTTCGCCGGGGGGTTCGCGATCTTGGCGAGATCCCCGGTCATGATTCCGTCCTCTATGCAGCCGAGGGTGGCCTTCTCGCCGATCCGCGAAGTCTGCGAGCTCCTTCGTGCCGTCGAGTTCAGCCCGCTTGGCCAGGGCCCCGGACCAGGCGAAGATGAGGGCCACGGGGTTCGTCGAGGTTTTCTCCCCCTTCAGGTACTTGTAGTAATGGCGCTGGACGGTGCCGTGGGCCGCCTCGTACTCAAAGACCCCCTCGGGGGACACGAGCACGCTGGTCATCATGGCCAGGGAACCGGAGGCGGAGGCCACCATGTCGCTCATTACGTCGCCGTCGTAGTTCTTGCACGCCCAGAGGAACCCGCCCTTGCTCTGCATAACCCGGGCTACGGCATCGTCGATGAGGGTATAAAAGTACTCGATTCCCGCGGCCTCGAATTTATCCTTGTATTCGGCGTCGTAGATCCTCTGGAAAATTTCCTTGAAACGGCCGTCATAGGTCTTGGAAATGGTGTCTTTCGTGGCGAACCATACGTCGATCTTTTCCGAGAGCCCGTAGTAAAAGCAGGAGCGGGCGAAGCTTTCGATGGAGGAGTCCAGGTTGTGGATGCCCTGGAGCACCCCGGGCCCCTTCATGTCCATGATGGTCTTGCGGATCACGGTTCCGTCGGCCTTGGTAAACACCAATTCCGCCTTTCCGGGGCCGTCCACGGCCATCTCGCAGTTCTTGTACACGTCGCCGTAGGCGTGACGTCCCAGGACCAGGGGCTTCTCCCAGCAGGAGACCGTGGCCTTCACGTTTTTCACGATGATGGGCTTGCGGAAAACCGTCCCGTCCAGCTCCGCCCGTATGATGCCGTTGGGGCTCGGGGTGAGGCCCTTGAGCTTGTATTCCTCCACCCGGGCGGCGTTGGAGGTTATGGTGGCACACTTGACCCCCACCCCGAGCCTCTTGATGGCCGCCGCGGACTCGTAGGTTACCTTGTCGTCGGAATCGTCCCGGGCCTTGAGTCCCAGGTCGTAGTATTCGGTCTTGAGGTCCACGAAGGGGATCAGGAGCTTTTCCTTGATCACGCCCCACAGGACGCGGGTCATTTCGTCGCCGTCAAGCTCGGCGATCGCGTTTTTCATCGGTACTTTTGCCATGGGTTCCCCTTGCATGCTGGACGTAGTGGGGCCATTCTAGCGAAATACGGCGTTCTCCGCAAGATTTGACAGCTTCCCCGGTCCGGGGCGATACTTACGTTCAAGGGTGGTAACGTCGTTGTCCCTCACAAAACGAATCGTCATACTTTTCGCCGTGGCATACCCGGTCATTCTCCTTCCCGTGCTGGCTATAACCTACAGGATGACCAGCGATACGGCGAGGGAGGGTTTCGTACGCCAGTTCGAGGCCCTGCTTTTGGGCCAAACCTGGGAGCTGGAGAACCTCTTTTCCGAAGTGGAGGCAGACCTCAAGACCCTCGCGATGAATCCCGCGGTAACCGACGCCGACGACTCCCTCTTTACCTCCTTTCTCGAGGCGGATCCGGATACCTTCACCTATCGCTATACCCCGGAAGAACTGGCGATCATCTCCCTTTTCAACGCGTACCGGGTTACCCATCCCGCGGTGAATTCGGTGTATATGGGGCGCGCCAACGGGACCTTCGTTAGGTCCCATGAACGGGCCGCCGCCACGGCTTACGACCCGAGAACCCGGCCCTGGTATCTCGCGGCCCTGGAGTATCCCGGCAAATTAGCCCATACCGCCATATATCCTTCCGTTACCACCAGGGACCTGAACGTCGGCACCAGCCTCGCCCTCTCGGACCCCCAAGGCCGCCTTCGGGGCGTTTTGGGCATGGACGTGACCCTGGAGGATTTGTCCCGCCGGTTCGAGTCCCTATCCCTTCCCTACGGCGCCTGGCTCGAGCTGTGGGATGCCGAGGGGAGGGTCGCCATTTCGCCGGCGGCGGACCGGGTGTCCCAGCCCGCACGGGCCGGCGCGCCCCCCGGGTCGCCGGCGGCGGCCTCTGCCGCGGAGGTGCTCCCCGGAAAGGTACTCTGCCTTTACCGCAGGATACCCATCCCCGAGGGATATTTGGCGGTCTTGATCCCGGGAGCCGCCATCGGGTCCTTGGTGAACCAGAGTCTCGCTGAGCGGGCGGTGATCATTACCGCTACCTTTTTGCTCGGTTACGCGTCCCTTTTCATCCTGCTAAACCGGTCCCTCCTGAAGCCCCTGCGGGCCATGTCCGCCCATTTGCGCGCCTCCGCGGACGAGGGAATTCCCGCCCCCATGCGGGTTCCCACCAGCGGGGAGCTTCATGAGCTTGAAGTAAACTACAACCGCCTGGTGGAGATGGTGGAGCTGGAAAACGAGGAACTCCGGAAGATCAAGTTCCTGGTAATAACCAGCCTCTCCAGTCTCGCCCAAAAGCGGGACAACGAGACGGGGCTGCATATCCTGCGGACCCAAAAATACATGGATATACTGGCGACCGCCTACAACCAATGCTTTCCCGCCCGGGCGGCGGACCATGCCAGGGTTAGGCAGATGGTCTTGTGCGCCCCCCTGCACGACATCGGGAAGGTCGCCATACCCGACTCCATCCTGCTAAAGCCGGGAAGGCTCGATTCGCTCGAATTCGAGATCATGAAGATGCATACCACCTACGGCCGGGACGCCATCGAGAAAGCCCAGGTGGACCTGGCGGACCAGCTCTTCTTCAGTACCGCCCTGGCGATCGTGTACAGCCACCACGAGCGCTGGGACGGCAAGGGCTATCCCGAGGGACTGGAGGGCGAATCCATTCCCCTGGAGGCCCGATTCATGGCTATCGCGGACGTCTATGACGCCCTGGTGACCGAGCGGGTGTATAAAAAGGCCATGGGCCACGAGGAAGCGGTCCGCATCATACGGGAGGGGAGGGGGAGCCAGTTTGATCCCGACGTGGTGGATGCCTTCCTCGTTTCGGAACGGATGTTCAGGGAGGTCGCGGTCCTGTACGGCGATACCCTGGGCCACGGTCAGTGATCGCGGGTCTCCCCTTGACCGGGAGAGCTCAAAGGTCGTACAACTTCCGGCATGACTGATACTAAGGCCGACATGGACGGCGTACTCGACGTTGCCCTGGAGTCAGGCATCCTGGTCCTGCAAAGCGGCGGGGAAACCTACCGAACCGAGGAAACCATGATCGCCCTGGCGGAATCCCTCGGGGCGAAGGACGCTTCCGCCTTCGTGACCCCGACCGTGGCGATTCTTACCTGCCTTGACGCCGCCGGAGGGAGCCATACCCGCATCCAGAGGATCCTTTCCCGCACCATCAACCTCGGGACCATCGCCCGGGTAAACGATCTTTCCCGGCGGGTGGTGAACCGCTCTCCCCGCAATGACCTTTCCCTGGTCCGCTCGGTGCTTCGCCGCATCCGCGGCGTTCCGGAGCGTCCCTCCTGGGGGGTAATGGCGGCTACGGCCCTGGCGGGGTTCTTCTTTTCCCTCATGTTTAAGGGGAGTCTCGCGGAAGCCCTAACCGCGGCCCTCGTCGGGGCCCTCATGCGAATGACCCTCTTTGCCCTGGCGCCCCTGGCCCTCTCGTCATTTATCGTGTCCGCCCTCGGGGGCGCGGAGGTCTCTCTCCTTTCGGGGTTGTCCGTGGCGGCAGGCCTCGTCGGCTCGGGGGGAAACGTGAGCATCTCGGTGCTTATGTCCCTGGTACCGGGGCTTGCCATCGTCAACGCCATCAGGGATATCATAGCCGGGGACCTGGTGGCGGGATCCGCACGGCTCCTGGAGGCCTTCGTCATCGCTTCGGCCCTCTCCCTGGGGGCCGCGGCGGGGCTCTACGTCTTTCCCGTACCGGGGACCTACGCCCCGGTGCAGGTTTTCGATACCATCCCTCTGGCGGCTTTCCTTTTCGCCGCCCTGGCCACGGGCTCTTTCGCCTATTTCTTCCATATCAGCAAGTACGATATCGCCTGGACCTCCCTGGCGGGGGGGCTTGGGTGGGTGACCTATCTCCTGGTGCAGCAGCATGCGCTCAATTCCGGCATGGCCTATCTGGCGGGAGCCCTCTGCGTGGGACTGGCTTCGGAAATTCTCGCGGCGGTTTTCAAGAAGCCCGCCACGGTTTATATAGTACCGGGCATCATCCCCTTCGTTCCCGGGGGAGGGATGTACGAGACCATGCTTTATTCGGTTCTCGGCTTTATGGATTCCGCCGCGGTGACGGGCTTCAGGACCCTGAGCGCCGCGGCTTCCATCGCGGTGGGCATAGCCTTGGCCTCATCCGCCGCCCGGCTGGCTACCCGTTTTGCCCTTCCCCGGCGCGGCTGACCCGTACCTTCTCGATCCGGTTCCCGTCCATCACGGCTATCTCGCAGCGATAGTCGCCGGCGGCAATGATATCCCCTTGGCGGGGTATGGATCCGTTGAGGCTTAAAAGATACCCCGCCAGGGTATAGTAGTCGCCGCTTTCCGACTCGGTTTCTTCCAGGCCGAAGAGTTCCCGAACGTCTTCCATGCGGGTCAGTCCGTCCAAAAGCCGGCTGCCGTCGGCCCTTTGTCCCTCCTCATCCTCCGTCCCGGAGCCGGTTCCTCCCAGCTCCTCCAGCAGTTCCGCCATGAGGCCGTTTCTCGTGACCATTCCCTCGACCCCGCCGTACTCGTCGATAATGAAGGCGAGACGGCATTCGGATGCCGCCAGGGCTTCCAAGGCCCGGAGGATGGTAGCCGTTTCGGGGAGAAATACCGCCTTTTTCACGATGCTCTTCAGACCGGGCCAAACGGGTTCCTGAAGGGCCTCAAGAAAGGATCGCACGTTTAATACCCCGAGAACCCGGTCCACCGAGCCCGAACAAACCGGGAACTGGGTGAATCCGGGATACGAGTCAAGGGTGGAGCGGATGGATTCCGGGCTTGAGGAGGCGTCTATCCATTGAATATCCGGCCGGTGGGTCATGCAGGAACCGATGCGGCGGTCCGCGGGCAGGAAGAGCCCCGCTCGGGAATGTTGATCCTCAGCGGGGCTATGGGCCGATCCCCCCTTGAGGGGATGTAGAAGTCTCATAAGGATACTCATGGGCTCAGAGTTTACCACAAGTACGCTGTTTTCGGGGAGATGTCTATTTTCTTGCATGGAAACTGCATAAATATGCAATACCCGCTAGATTCGATTTCCCAAATTCGCTATCATGGGGGGAAAAGAGGTTTCTATGCTGGTGATGAAGTTTGGCGGCACCTCCATGGGTAGCGCCGCGAGGATGTGCAATTCTGTCGATATCATGCGCGACCGGGCGGCAAGCGACCGGGTTGGCGTGATCGTTTCGGCCGTGGGCGGCGTTTCCAACCGCCTTCAGGAAAGTATCAGCTTCGCGATGCGGTTTTATACTGAAACCTTGACCGCCGGCGGCGCCACCCAGACAGACACCCCCTCTCCGGTTACCTCCTGGGTAGATTCCCTTCGGAAAACCCATTTTGACATTATTCAGGAGCTTGCTTCCGCGGTGCCGGGATTCCGGCCGGACTCCGCCGCCGCCGAGCTTGAGCCCCTCCTTTCGGAATACGAGCGGCTCCTTCTGGCGGTGGCCGCCTTCGGGGAATGCCCCGAGACGGTGGAATGCCGCATCATGGGCCTTGGCGAGCGCTTTTGCGTTCCCGTGGTGGCGGAGATTCTCCGCGCCAGGGGCGAGGACGTGGAGGTGCTGGACAGCCGAAAGCTTATCGTGACCGAGGGCCGCCTCTCCGAGGCGGATCCCCTTTACGAGCGCATCGAGGAGAATTTCGCCTACTGGCGCGGAGCGGGTTCCCGAATTCTCCTGGCGCCGGGTTTCATCGCCTCGGACGTATCCGGAAAGCAGTCCCTCCTGGGACGCAACGGTTCCGATTTTTCCGCCGCCATCATGGCCATGGGCCTCAGGGCGAGTAAGCTCGAGATATGGTCCGACGTGGACGGCATCTATACAGCGGACCCCCGTATCGTCAGCGACGCTATCCTGGTCAGGGACATCAGCTACGAGGAAGCCATGGAGCTCTCCTTTTTCGGCTCCAAGGTCCTCCATCCCAAGACCATCACGCCCATCGCGGCGCACCATATCGAAACCTGGAGCCTCAACAGCTTTAACCGGGAGGCCCGGGGCACCCGGATCGCCGCGGCGGATTCCATTCCCCAGGATCCCGCGTCAGGGCCGGTGCGGGGCGTTTCCTGCCTGAAGGACGCGGCCCTGGTCAACGTGTCCGGGGCGGGACTCAAGGGAAAGAAGGGGACCGCCGCCCGGGTGTTCGCCGCCGTGAGCCGCGCGGGCATCTCGGTGCTCCTTATCACCCAGTCCAGTTCCGAATACACCATCAGCTTTTGCGTGAAGGGTAAGGAAGCGGAGGCCGTGGCCCGCTCCCTCCGGGACGAGTTCGCCCTGGAAATGCGCGAAAACCTCATCGACGAAATTTCCGTAATCCCCCGCATGGCCATCGTCTCCATCGTGGGCGACGGCATGAAGCACCGCAAGGGCGTGGCGGGCACCTTCTTCTCCGCCCTTGCCTTCGGAGGCATCAATATCAACGCCATAGCCCAGGGCTCCTCGGAGCGGTCCATCAGCACCGTGGTGGCGGAGGAAGACGGCGATAAGGCCGTCCGCATCGCCCACCGCTTTTTCTTCAATACCCTTCAGTCCATCGAGGTCTTTCTCGTCGGCGTGGGCGTGGTTGGGGGCAAGCTCCTGGAGCAGATCCGCCTTCAGCAGGCGGAGCTCCGGAAGTCCCAGATAGACCTTCAGGTATGGGGCATCGCCAATTCCCGCAGGATGCTCCTTTCGCGGTCGGCCCTGGACCTGTCCTCCTGGCAGGAGCGGTTTTCCCGCGCCCAGGATCCCTCCTCGGTGGACTCGATCATCGAGCTCGTGAAGGCCGAGAAGCCCCTGAACCCGGTCTTTATCGACTGTACCGCCAACGGGGACCTTCCCGCCCGCTATCCGGACCTCTTCCGCGCGGGCATGCACGTGATTACCCCCAACAAGCGGGCCAATTCCGCCCCCATCGCCTTTTACCGGGAGCTTCGGGACATCGCCGCGGCGAACCGCAAACGATTCCTCTACGAGACCAACGTCGGCGCGGGACTCCCGGTGATCGACACCTTCAGGAACATTCTCAAGTCGGGGGACTCCCTTCTTTCCTTCTCGGGAATCATGTCGGGCTCCCTCTCCTACATTTTCGGGCGCCTGGACGAGGGCGCAAGCTTTTCCGAGGCCGTATCGGAGGCGAAGGAAAAGGGCTTTACCGAGCCCGATCCCCGGGACGACCTCTCGGGCACCGACGTGGCCCGAAAGGCCCTTATCATCGCCCGGGAGGCGGGATCAGCCCTGGAGCTCACGGACGTGGCGGTCTCTTCCATCTTCCCGGAGGGTTTCGACGCCTCCGGTTCGGTGGAAGACTTCCTCGCAAGGCTTCCGCAAGCGGATTCCTGGTTTGCCGAGCGCATCGGTCGCCTTAAGGCGGAGGGCAAGGTTCTCCGTTTCGCCGCCTCCATCGACGGCCTTTCCGGTTCCGCCCGGGTGGGGCTCGTGGAAGCGGACGCAAAAAACCCGCTGACTGCCATCAAGGGGGGAGAGAACGCCTTCGTCTTCACTACCCGCTACTATTCGCCCATTCCCCTGGTTATCCGGGGCTACGGCGCCGGGGCCGACGTTACCGCGTCGGGCGTATTCGCCGACATTTTAAGGACCGCCATATGGTAATCGTACTGGACAAGAACATCCGGGAGGACGACAAGCAGCGTATTCGCAGCTTCCTGGAGAAAAATTCCCTGAGGGTCAACGAGATCGCCGGAGAAGAGGAGACCATCTTCGGCGCCGTGGGCAAGGTCGGAATCGATCCCCGGGAGGTTGAAATCCTTCCCGGCGTGCAGAGGGTCATTCCCATCTCCAAGCCTTACAAGATGGCCTCCCGGGAGTTCAAGCGGGACAATACCGTGGTAACCGTTTCGGGAGTGAAGATCGGGGGGAACCGGGTGTCCGTCATCGCCGGCCCCTGCGCCGTGGAAAACCGCGACCAGATCTTCGAGTCCGCCGCCCGGGTCGCGGAATCCGGTGCGGTGATGCTCCGGGGCGGGGCGTACAAGCCCCGGACAAGCCCCTACGCCTTTCAGGGCATGGCCGAGGAGGGGATCCGCCTTCTCCGGGAAGCCGGGGACGAATACGGCCTTCCCATCGTTACCGAGATCGTTTCCTCGGACCACATACCGGTCATGCGGGACTACGTGGACGTGTTCCAGATAGGGGCGCGGAACATGCAGAACTTCGAGCTCCTCAAGAAGGTCGGGGCCCTCGGAAAGCCGGTTATCCTCAAGCGGGGGCTTTCGGCTACCATTGAGGAATGGCTCATGGCGGCGGAATACCTTCTCGCCAGCGGCACCGAGGACGTGATCCTCTGCGAGCGGGGTATCCGCACCTACGAAAAGGCTACCCGGAACACCCTGGACCTTTCCGCCATCCCGGTTCTCCGTTCCCTCACGCACCTGCCGATCATCGTGGACCCGAGCCACGCGGTGGGGGTTCGGGACAAGGTTCCCCCCATGGCCCTGGCGGCGGTCGCCGCCGGAGCCGACGGCCTTATCGTGGAGGTGCATCCCTGCCCGGAGTGCGCCATGTCCGACGGCGCCCAATCCCTCTACCCGAACCAGTTCGAGAAGATGATGCGGGATATCGAGGTGCTGGCCCCCGTGGTGGGCCGATCCGTGTCGAGGCGTCCCCATCCCAAGGGAGGCCACGAAAGCGCCGGAGCGGACCTCGCCGCGAAGCTCGCCTCCCCCGGGTCGGCTTCCCTCAAGGGACCCCGGGATGCCGGCAAGGGTCCCGTGGTCTGCGCCTATTCCGGGGGCAGGGGAGCCTACGCGGAAATCGCGATTCAGCGGTTTTGGGACGGGGAGGCTACCGCCCTGTCCACGGCGAATTTCCGGGACGCCATCGACGCGGTCCTTTCCGGAAGCGCCGCCTTCGGCATGCTGCCCATCGAGAACAGCCTCGCGGGCTCGGTGTACGAGAATTACGACAACCTTACCCGCTGCGAGGACATCGAGATCGTCGGGGAGGTAACCATCCGCATAGAGCACTCCCTTTTGGCCCCCGCCGGATCCAGGCTCGAGACCATCGAGTCGGTGTACTCCCATCCCCAGGCCCTGGCCCAGTGCGAGGAGTTCCTGTCCCAGTATCCCGGCTGGCGGCATATCGAGACCGCCTCAACCTCCGGGGCCGCCCAGATGGTAGCCTCCGAGGGGGATCCTTCCCGGGCGGCTATCGCCAGCGAGGAGGCCGCGGGCATCTACCGCCTGGAGACCCTCAAGGCGGGAATCGAGACCAATCCGAGGAACTACACCCGCTTCGTCATCGTCGCCCGCTGCGGGGAGGTCTCCTGCGAGTCCCCGAATCACGCGAGCGTGGTCTTCTCCACGGCGAACCAGCCCGGTTCCCTCCACGACGCCCTGGGAATCTTCATGAAGCACGGCCTCAACCTGACCAAGCTCGAGTCCCGGCCCATCCAGGGAGAACCCTGGCGTTACCGCTTTTACGCCACCGTGACCCTCCCCGAGGGAGTCGGCTCCAGCGTGGTTTCCGGGGAACGGATCAAGGCCGCCCTTGCGGAAATGGAGAAAATGAGTCAGGATAACGGTATCGTGCAGGGCGTGAGGATTCTCGGAACCTACAGCACGAAGTCGACCAACTAGCAGCGGACAAGCGGAGGAAGACATGAAGCGTTACGTCATTTCAGTGCTCGTGGAAAATCACTCAGGCGTCTTGAGCAGGGTATCGGGCCTGTTCAGCCGCCGGGGCTATAATATCGACAGCCTCACCGTGGGGGTCACGGATACCCCCGAATTTTCCCGCATGACCATCGTCGTCCGGGGTGACGAATACATCCTCGAGCAGATAGTCAAGCAGCTGGCCAAGCTCGTGGAGGTGGTCTCCATCCAGCACTGCGAGGCCTCGGAAACCGTAGTCCGGGAGCTTGCCCTCATCAAGGTAAACGCCGCCGCCTCCAACCGGGCGGGGGTTATCGAGACCGCGAACATCTTCCGCGCCCGTATCGTCGACGTGGGGGTGGATTCCCTCGTGGTGGAAGCCACCGGCAGCGAGGAGAAGATCGCGGGGCTCATCAAGCTCCTGGAGCCCTTCGGCATTCTCGAGCTGGTGCGCACGGGACTGACCGCCATGGGCCGCGGCAAGGGGACCCTCGTCTCCTCGGCGCCGGAGCGGAAGGGCGCCACCGCGTAATCCTCCTTCCCGCTTCGCAAGCCCAACGCCTTACGCCTTGGGGCCCTCCCGGAGAAAATCCCTGGGGATGATCAGGCGGACCCCGTCGGCGGAAACCTCTCGGCCGTCCTCCGGCCCGGAGGGATCCATAAGGTACTTGGGCCACGCGTCCCTCACCGAGAGCAGGGCCTGGTGCTTACGGGCCCTCTCCGCGGAGCTGGCCCCGTTCCCGACGGTTTGAACGTAAATCCGCGAGCCTTCCTTATCGCAAACGAAGGTTATCTCCTCCCGCCTGTCCCTCCCCGTATCGATCCTTCCTTGCTTAACCGTCCAGCCTGCGCCCCTCAAGGCGAGAAAGAGGCAATTCCTAACCAACCGGTCCCTTTCCGCGATTCCTCCCCCCGCCGCGAAGGCCGAAAGAAGTCCCCCGTCGGCAAAGTACCAGACCTGGGCGGACTGAAGCTCCCTTCCCGCGGTTAGGTCCTCCACGCCCGCGGGAATAATGAGCCCCGAAAGGCGGGCCGCTTCCTGGTACTCTAGAACCGACTGGGCCGAAAGGGCTTTCTCGCCCAAGGCGTCCCGTATCTGCCGGGCCGAGAGAATCTCCCCCATGTGGTTGGCCAAAAGGGTCAGCAGGGGCCTCAGGGCCGCGGGATGCCGGAAAGAGCCCCCCTCGACAATCTCCCGGAGCAAAAAGGAATCGACCCTCATTGCCGTAAGATCCCCCAGAGAACGTTCCGGATCCTCAGGAAAAAGCCAGGAATCGGGAAGGCCTCCCTGCCTCAGGTACCGGGTAAAGTCCTCGGAGGAATCCCTGCGTTGAAGGGCTTCCAGCCACTCGCCGTAGGAGAGGGGCATAACCGGAACGCGCTGGAGTTTCTCGGCGAAGCGGCGCTCCAGGGTTTCCGCCAGGGCTGTCGGTCTGGACCCGGTGAGGATTATCCGGCATTCGTGTCCCGAAAGGAGGGTTTCAAGGGCTTCCATGAGACCCTCGATCCGATGGGCGTCGTCGACGCAGAGCGCCGAGGGGCCTACACCAAGCCCTCGGGAGGCGTCCAGAAGCTCCTCGCCCCTGCGAAGGTCATGGCCCTTTCCGATGTGTATGGCATGAACCGGCGGGGTTGATGAACGGAGTTCCCTGACAATGGATGAAAGACAAAAGGATTTTCCCGACCGATGGACTCCCTCAAGAAAAAGAATTCTCTTGGACTCAGGGGCCGATAAAACCTTTTCAATCAGGGTTTTCCGTAAAGTAATCATAGTACGTCAAATATACTGGACAAAAAAGTAATTGTATAGAATTTGTCATAAACAAAATACAAAGAAAATAGAATAAACATAAATATTTATTGCATCTTTATGCATAAAGCCGCTATAGTGGGCTCACACGCTACGGCGATGCGCCATTTTGCACGAATAGAGGAGCGGTAAGCTATGGCACGACAGATCAAGATTTTTGACACCACCTTGCGCGACGGCGAACAG
>QKDA01000267.1 GCA_003246765.1 Spirochaetales bacterium
GTAACCCATTTCCTCGACGAGTACCCGGTGCTCACCGAAACCGAGGAGCTTCAGCGGTTTTGCAGGAATTTCGGCGCCGAACCGGATTTTAGAATCACCATAGTCGGGCCCGACGGGGTGGTCACGGCCGATTCCAACGCCTACCCGGCGGCCATGGAAAACCACCTCAACCGGCCGGAAATCAGCGCCGCCCTCCAGGGCAGGGAAACCTCCATCATCCGCTACAGCGACACCCTCGGCAGGCGGCTTGTCTATTACGCCGTGCCCTACCGGGGCTACGTGGTCCGCCTCGCGGTGACCGTGGAGTACGTGGACGTAGGGTCTAGGGAAATAGTCCTCCTCATCCTGCTCGGGGCGGTAGTCCTCCTCGCCTTCGCCCTGGCGGTGGCTACGCTCGTCTCCAACCGCATCATTCTCCCCCTCTCGCGCCTGGAGGAAGCCTCGGCGGAGTACGCCCGGGGCAGGCTCGACGTCCCCTTCGACACCCATCGGTATCCCAGGGAATTCACCCGCCTCGCCTCGGCCTTCTCGGCCATGGCCTCCTCCCTCAAGGAAAAGATCGGGGCCCTGAACGACCAAAACAGGGAAACCGAGGCGATTCTGGCAAGCATGACCGAGGCCCTGGTCGCCCTGGACGAGGGGGGGCTGGTATCCCGGGTGAACCCCGCGGCGGAACGGCTATTCGGCTTCGACAGCGAGGCCGCGAGGGGAATGCCCCTCATCCAGCTCGTGCGCAACACCGACATTGTCGACTTTGCCTTCGGCAGGGGAGACGGCGAAAAAGAGAGGATGATCGAGCTCCGGACGGGGGAGAGGGAAGGCTGCCGCTGGATTCTCGCCCGCCTCAGCTCCGTGGGAAGCGGACGGGAGAGGCTCCTGGTCTTCCACGACGTGACGACTCTCAAGCGCCTCGAGAGAATCCGCAAGGATTTCGTGGCCAACGTTTCCCACGAGCTCAAGACCCCGATCACCTCCATCCAGGGCTTCATAGAAACCCTCAAGGAGGGGGCCCTGGAGGACCCCCGGGCGGCCAGGCGCTTTTTGGACATCATGGACCAGCAGTCCACCCGTCTCACGGCCATCATCGACGACCTCTTGGCCATCTCGAGGCTCGAGCAGGAGGAAACCGGCGCCATCCAGAAGGAAAGGGCCGACGCGGGGCAGCTGCTCTCGGGGGTGGCCCTGCTGTGCGCCGAGGGGGCAAAAAAGAAAAGGACGTCCGTCGATATCGAATGTCCCGAGGGGCTTAGCGGGGTTTTCAATCCCGGTCTCATGGAGCAGGCCCTGGTCAACCTCGTGCAGAACGCGGTGAAATACAGCCCCGAGGGCTCCCGGGTTACCCTTCGGGCGGAGACTGCGGAAGCCGGCGGGGCGGAAGCCGCCGAACCGGAAGGCACCGAACCGGAAAGCGCGGGGAAGCCCGTTTCGGAAAGGTCGCTCCTTTTTACCGTCGCCGACAACGGCCCCGGAATTCCCGAACGGTACCTGGAGCGAATCTTCGAGCGCTTTTACCGGATCGACAAGGGCCGCAGCCGGGATCTCGGGGGCACGGGCCTCGGGCTTTCCATCGTCAGGCATATAGCCCTCGCCCACGGGGGCACGGTGTCGGTACGCAGCCGGGAGGGCGAGGGATGCGCCTTCACCGTCAGCATTCCCCTGGAGGGGTAATTCTGCTATAGTCGGGCCATGAAACAGAACGAACCCTTTACGGTTCTCTATGAGGACGACGACCTGATCGTGGTGAACAAGGCCTCGGGGCTTCTCGTGGCCCAGGACCGCTGGGACCCCGACGCGCCCCGCCTTGACCTGGCCCTGTCCCGCTTTCTTTTCGGCGAGCCCGACGTCGATCCCGCCCCGGAAGGGGAAGGCGCCGGGACGCCGGAACCGGCGGCCCCCGCCCCCCGCCGAAGGCTCTACGCGGTGCACCGCATCGACAAGGATACCTCGGGCATCGTCATCTACGCGAAAACCGAGGCCGCCCACCGCTCCATCAGCATGGCCTTCGAGAAACGGGAAGTGAAGAAAACCTACCACGCCCTGGTCCACGGACGCCCCTTATGGGAGGAAACGGACGTGGACATTCCCCTTCGGGCGGACGGGGACCTCAAGCACCGCACCGTTCGCGACAAGCGGGGCGGCAAGGAGTCGGTGACCCATTTCAGGAACATCGGAAGCGCGGGGCAGCTCAGCTGGATCGAGGCGAAGCCCCTTACGGGCAGAACCCATCAAATCCGCGTTCACCTCATGTTATCGGGGCTGACCATCGCGTGCGATCCCCTCTACGGGGACGGAAAGGCGCTGTACCTCTCGAAGATCAAGCGATCCTGGCGGGGAGACGCCTATGAGGAGAGGCCCCTGCTGGACCGGCTTGCCCTCCATGCCTACCGCATCGAGCTGGCGCACCCGGCTACGGGGGAACCCCTCGTCGTGACGGCGCCCTACCCGCGGGACCTGGAAAGCACGAGAAAGCAGCTTAAGAAGATGTACA
The DNA here is from genome assembly GCA_003246765.1 of Spirochaetales bacterium. Taxonomy (GTDB): domain Bacteria; phylum Spirochaetota; class Spirochaetia; order Treponematales; family Treponemataceae; genus Teretinema. The sequence continues at coordinate 2,489 of QKDA01000267.1, forward strand.
AGACGGATCCCCTGGGCGTCGCCGACGGTGATGCCCTTACCGAAGAACCGTAAAGCCCGCGCCCGTAAGGGCGTCGAGGGCCGTTTCGAGGGAAGATTCACGAACGAGCAGGTAGTCCGTATCGAAGGTAGACACGGCGAAGATGCTCACCCCAGCCTCGGCGAGGGGAGCGGAAATCGAGGCGAGCACCCCGGTCATCGAGAAGGCCAGGGGGCCCTCAACCTTAATGAGATGCCAGCCCGTTTCCGCCGATTCCGGGGAGAGGGAACGAACCGCCTCGGCCTCGCACACCACCGAGAGCTCATCTCCGGTCCTGGTCACGCTCACGAAGCCCCGGCCCGAAAGAAGTCCCCGGGGGAGCGGGGTTTCGGGCCCGAAGCGGGCAATGGCGTAGGAACCCACCAAAGAAATTAAGTTCACGATTCCTTCCGGGTCCGGGGAGATCCCTGCGGGCGGGGGCCCTTGGGTCCGCGGCCGCCGCCGCTCCCGCGGCTGCGGTTGTCGCTGTCCCGCAGGGGCCGGCGGTCGCGGCTATCCATGCGGTCGCGGCTATCCTTGCGGTCGCGGCTATCCTCGTTCCTCGCGGGCCGGCGGCCTGCGTACCCGCCGCGGTCGGCATCTCGGGTATCCCTGCGGTCGCCCCGGGCGCCGGGCTCGCGGCTGGGGCGGTCGGGGCGGTCAGCGCGCACGCCGTTGCCGCCATGGGGGGGCCGATCCCGGCCGCCCAATTCGATCAGCAGGGCCCCGGTTTTTTCGTCCCGGGGGGGATTCTTTCCCTGGGGCCGGGTGAGTTCCAGGCGGGCCCCGGAATCGCCCGTATCAAGCCATTCCCC
>QKDA01000063.1 GCA_003246765.1 Spirochaetales bacterium
GAAATAGTTTGGGTGCCTGGACCAGGACCACAGGCCCTCGGCCATGAATTTTCCGCGGTTCTCTTCCTTGCTCTTGAACCGGTATTTTTGTGCGTCCGCTACCGCCTCGATGAGGAAACCCGCGAGAAAGCCCGCCACGGACACCGCGAGGGCCCAGACAGGGGGCTCCAAGGACTCAGGGGCCGAAAGGATCCCGAACACCGGCAGCATGACCACCCATACAGTCACGGCCTGCAGGAGCCAGAACATGCCGAAACGCACGGGATTGTTTCGCTTGTCGTCAAAACGGTGATCGACCTTAATGTGCAGGATGCGGTTGAATAGGTAGGATCCTAAACGAATTCCCCAAAGGATTACCATTGCCGAGGCGATGACCTGGGCGGCTCCCTTTCCCCCGGAGGTGAGGTAGAGCACGGCCGTAAGCAAAACGAAGGATAGGCTGTAGGTAATGTCTGTAAACACGTCGGTTCTGAGGTATGCGGCAAATACGAAGAATATACCGTTCAGGGCGAGACTCGCCAATAAACTTTGCAGCAGGTTCATAAGGCCTCCTTGTTGTATTGTATACAATGTAAACAACCCCGAAGCCGCCGTCAAGTAAATATAGCCTAACATTTCTCCACGCTCCCCGATGGCCGGCAAGGTGACCTCATTTTTACATTATACCGTTCCAATCATACCATGCATTCCAGGCAGAGGTCGAACAATTCCGACGCCTCGCGCTTCCACTGATTGCGGTTCGCGAGCCGGTAGCCCTCGAGCAAGGACCGAAACCTCTCGCTCAGGGCGCGGTTTCGCGAATGCCCGGGCCCCAAGCTCACGGTTCCGGAATCGCTGCCGACGACGCAGAGGCGGTTTCTCATCCCCGGGCGTTTCCATGCCGGATCCTGGGTAACCGCCTCATGGAGATAGATTCCCGCCCTGTCCGAGAGTACCAGCCACCTGCAGCGGCTCCGGCGCGCCCCGGAGGCCTCGAGAAAGGCCGAAAGCCCGGCGACGGCCTGGGCGAGGGGAACGACCGTGCCCGGTACCGCCAGGAGAACTAAGGCCTCCGCGGGGCGAAGGAAGGGGCCGGGCCCCCTGAGGAGCCTGGCCCGAAGGCCGTACCCGGGGCCCAAGTCGAGGGGCGTGCCGGCGACAAAGTCCAGCGCCGCCGACCCCAGGGGAGAGGAAAGGATCTCGTCGAGGCCGTTCACCGACGCTCCCGCTTCAGTTCCTTTTGGTACTTCGAAATCCGCTTCCATTTTTCCGCATCCTCCCGACGGGCCCGTTCGTCGCTCCTTCGCTCCGCCCAGGCCAGTTCCCGACGCAAATTGAGCCAGGAGCGGTACCTCGCGGAATCGATCTCCCCGGTTTCCAGGGCTTCCCTGAGGGCGCAGCCCGGTTCTCCGCCGTGGGAACAGTCCGCGAAACGGCAGCGTCCGGCTATTTCCTCGATATCCTCAAAGGCCCCTTCCAGGCCGTCGGCGTCGCCCCACAGCTTGAGTTCCCGTATACCCGGCCCGTCGAGCATGAGAACTCCCGAGGGCAGCCGATAGAGGGTACTGGACGTGGTCGTATGGCGGCCCCTCCGGTCGTTTTCGCGGTTAGCCCCCTCGCGGGCCAGCACCGTTCCCCCCTCGCCGAGGGCATTGACCAGGGCCGACTTCCCGACCCCGCTTTTTCCGAGAAGCCCCGCGGTCTCGCCGGGAGAAAGGCACCGGGCCAGATCGGCCATTCCCTCGCCGGTCCGGGCGCTCACGGTAAAGACGGGCACCGAGGGCGCCAGTCGGCGCGCTTCCCTCAGCGACTCCTCAAGGGTGTCTTCCGAGGCCAGATCCGCCTTGTTGAGCGCGATAATCGCCGAGGCGCCGGAATTCCTCGCGGTAACGAGGGAACGCTCAAGGAACCGGGCTAGGAAGTTGCGCCCACCGTCGAGGGCGAAGGCCAGGATCAGGGTATCGACGTTCGCCGCGAGAACCTGCTCTTCCGCCGTGGGTCCCGCCATTCCCCGGCTTAAAACCGTTCGCCGGGGCAGAATTCCCTGTATTCTGGCCGAATCCCCCCGAGAGTCCAGGAGAACCCAGTCTCCCGCGGCGGGGAAGTCGGCGGGGCCCCGGGCATGAAGCTCGAATCGCCCGCTCACCCTGAGGCCCTTGAGAAGTCCGCCCCCCGGGGGAATCGAATCCATGCCGGGGCGGCCCGAGAAGTCGGGACACAAGGCCTCGTAAAGGTGATGCTCCCGGGAAAGTATCCGGGCGGGTACCGGGGCTCCGCCGGAATGCAAGCCCTGAAAATCCTGCCAGGCCGCGAACAAGTCGCCCTTCCAACCCCAGGATTCCGGATCCAGGGGGAGAGCTCCGTCTCTATGTACGAATTCTATAATATTCATCGTGGTTATCCCATCAACAGTGAATTTGAGTATTGCGCGAAAAAAAATAATCGCTGACTGATTGAGGCGGGGTCGTTGGATGGGATGAAGCGGAAAGGGAAGCGAAAACGCTATCGAAGGGCTTGATCCCAAGCGAACGCCGCGGCCATGGCAATGACACTATCCATTTAACGAACCTCCTTGGGACCAAAGTATGTCCAGATGATAAACCACGAAAGGGACGCTGTCAACCGGGAACGGGCCGCCCTGTCATCCGCGTGAATTTGCGCTTGCGTCCCGCGGCCCCTATACTCAGGGAAGGAGGTAGCCCATGCGCGCGATGGCGGCGTTGCTGTTAGCCGGTGCCTGCGCCCTGGCGGGAGCGGAAGAGCCGGGAAAGGTTATCCTTGCCTATTTCGAACGCCCTCCCTACTACTATTCCGAGGGAGGCCTCCCCAAGGGATTCCTCCTCGAGCGGGCGCAACTCATCCTTGAGCGGGCGAAGGTTCCCTTCGAGCTGAGGGAACTGCCTTCCATGAGGATTGCCGCCCTGATCCGGGAGGGGTCGCAGCCCATCGTCTCGGTAGGCTGGTTTAAGACCGCGGAAAGGCTTGCCTATTCCAGGTTCAGCGACCCCATCTACAGGAACCGCCCCCAAGGGGTACTGGTACGCGCTTCCCGAGCCGGGGAATTTAAAAACCTCCCCACCTTCCCCGCCTTGAACTCAAGCCCCCGGTTCACCCTGGGCGCCGTGGAGGGATTTTCATACGGGGCCTGGTTCGATCCAATCCTGGCGGGAATGGGCAAGCGGGTCCAGTACCTCAATAGCGATCCGGTCCACCTTGCCGCGATGCTCGGGGCGGGACGCTTCGACTACATGGTCCTAGACCGGGAAGAGGTCGACTGGGTCATCGAGACCGCGGGGCTCCGGCGCGCCGACTTTAGCGTCGTCGAGTATCCGGACATCCCCGAGGGAAACCTCCGATACCTATGGTGTTCCCCGTCGGTAGGCGAGGAAGTCCTCCAAAGGATCAACGAAGCCGTTAAAACCCTTTTCCCGGACCTCTCAGAACCGGCTTTGCTTTATTGACAGCCCCTTGTTACTACGGATAGAATTCGCGAAACCCCATTCAAGGAACGACCAATGAAAAATTTCGGCATAGCGATACTGGGCTGCGGCACCGTCGGCGGCGGAACGGCGAAAATAATCCTCTCTCAGGGGGAACTTCTTTCGTCCCGCGCGGGGAAACCGCTCGAAATAGTGAGGATTCTGGACAAATTCCCCGACAGCGCGGCCAAGCGTCACGGAATTCCCCGCTCTCTCTTCGCGGGGACGGGAGCTGAGCTTTCCCAGGAAGAGCTCGCGAGGCAAACCGCCTCGATCCTGGAAGATCCCGCGGTGGACCTGGTGGTGGAAACCGTGGGGGGAACTTCCGACTCCCTGCACGAAACCATGCTCGCGGTCCTGAGGGCGGGCAAGCATCTGGTGACGGCGAATAAGGCCATGCTCGCCCAGCGGGGGTCCGCGCTCTTCAGGGAGGCCGAGGCCGCGGGAAAGGTCGTGGGCTTTGAGGCCGCGGTCTGCGGGGCCATCCCGGTCATTAAGGGAATCACCGAATGCATGACCGGGGACGCCGTAACCTCCGTGGCGGGAATCATGAACGGAACCAGTAATTATATCCTTTCGAACATGACCCAAAAGGGCATGTCCTTCGCGGAAGCCCTGAAAGGGGCCCAGGAAAAGGGCTACGCGGAAGCGGACCCGACCCTCGACGTGAACGGCGGCGACGCGGGGCACAAGCTCCTGATACTGCTCAAGCTGCTGTGGGGCATCGACGCGAAGGTAGGGGACTTCCCGGTTCTGGGAATCGATACGGTCACCGCGGAGGACACGGGCTTCGCCCGGGAGGTCGGCTCGGTCATCAAGCTGATCTGCCATGCCCGCCGCGGGGAAGACGGCGTCTACGCCACCGTTCGGCCCATGCTCGTCAGGGAGGGCAACGTGCTCTCAGGCATCGGCGGGGCCACGAACGCGGTCTCCCTCAAGGGCTGCTATTCCGGGGACAACGTCCTCATCGGGCAGGGGGCGGGTTCCCTCGAAACCGGAAGCGCCATCGTCTCGGATATCGCCTTCATCGCCCGCTACGGGCAGTCTGCCCGAAGGAACTTTCCCGAAAGCCCCCTGCCCCTCCTGGACTTCGCCGAATGCGTCATGCCCTACGCGATCATCTTCGATACCGAGGACGTGCCGGGCATCACCGGCCTCGTCACTACCGCCATCGGCGCGGAGGGCATCAATATAGACACGGTGTCCCACAACCTGCGTTCCGAGGACGCCCCGGGAGCCCTTTTCGCCATCACCGCCAAGCCCTGCACCCTATCCAGCATCAACCGGGCCCTGGAGGCAATCCGGAAGAACATGCCCGAATCCCTTTTGGCAGAGCCCAAGGTCATACCCGTACTGTCTTAATGAGGAGAGAAACATGAAAGACGACGTAGCCCCCCGAATACTGCCGACCATTGCCGGGTCCCTGTGCCTGAGCCTGGGTCTCCTATGGCTTACCGACTCGATTTTGGGTTTGGGGCTGTTCAGGATGGACCGGATGTGGCCGCTATTCGTGCTCCTGCCGGGGCTGATCTTCGAGTACTGGCACTACGGCGTGGCGAAGACACCGGGTTTCCTCGTGCCCGGGGGTATCCTCACGGTTATTGGGGCGCTATTCTTTTTTGAAACCTTCACCTACTGGCGCTACTCCGCGTATACCTGGCCCGTGTATATACTGGCGGTAGCCGCGGGACTGGCCCAGCTTTCCGCCGCCCTGGGCAACCCCCGGGGGCTCGTCGCGGTAGTGGCCCTCCTCGGGATCGTTTTCGCCGCCGCCGCGCTATCCATCGCAGCGACCCTGGTGTTTTCGGTAGTTCCCTATAAAATCGTCCTGCCCGCGCTTCTCGTTGGAGCCGGGGCATGGCTTCTCCTCGGGGGCGGTAGGGGACTCAGGTCCTAAACGCGGCGAGTTCCGCTTCCAGGGCGTCTGCGGCCGCCAGGTTGCGGTCCACTTCGCGGCGAACGGCCAAAAAAGCGGATTCCAGGAGCTTCATGGACTCGGCCTTTTCCCGCGCAGAGGCGGCGAGGGCGGAGAAGCGGGACAGGGCCTCGGAAAGCTCTTTGCCCAAGGCCTCCGTCTCGCGGCCCTGCTCGTCCATCCTCTCCTTGACCGACCTGGACGTATCGACCACCTGAACGATGGAGTGCTCGACCATCTTGGTACCCTCTGACTGCTCCCGCATGGCCTGGGCGATCTCGGCGGTGATGGAAGCGGCTTCCTCAATTCCGGCGGCAAGCTGGGCAAAGGCCTGGCCCGTGGAGGCTGAGCTTTCCACCCCCCGCTGAACCCTTCCTCCCATTTCCTTCACCAGCTCCTTCACGTTCCGGGTCTGTTTCGCGGAACCGTTGGCCAGGCTCCTGACCTCGTCGGCCACTACCGCGAATCCGGCTCCCGAGGCCCCCGCATGGGCGGCCTCTATGGCGGCGTTCATGGCTAACAGGTTGGTCTCCCCGGCGATTTTCGACAGGGAACCGAGCACCTTCAGTACCGACGAGGATGATGACTCGATCGCGCCGATCGCCGAGGCAGTCTCGGACACGGACTCGGCTCCGGACGCGCCCCGCTCGGAAAGCCGGGAGGTAACCTCCCCCGCCCGGCGGGTCATGGCCTCCACGGAGCGAATGTTGGCGGACATTTCTTCCATGGCGGAGGCGGTGTCGTCGGTGAATTTCCTCTGGGCCTCTACGGCCTCGGCCACCGCCACGCTCGCTGACCTGAGGGAGGCCAGGGCGTCCCGCATGCCGAGGGCGTCCCGCACCTGTCCGTCGATGGAGCCGCTCAGGGCCGAGACGGACTCGAAGGCCGTGAGGGTAACCGACTCGGATTCCCGCATCACCGAGTCTATGGCGGCGGCCACGCCGCGGGTTTCCCGGGAGGCCTGGGTTATCCGGGATATCATGAGGCGGAACCTCTCCAAAAGCCGGTTCACCGCCTCCGTGAGCTCGCCGAAATCGTCGGTAGAGCGAAGGGAGAGCCGCCTGGTAAGATCGCCCTCCCCCTCAACCACGTCCAAAATCCTGGACCGCAGGGAGGATATCTCCCGGCGCGATTCCAGGGAGCGCGCCCACTGGCAGAGGACGCATACCACCGCGAGATAGAATGCCGTAAGGAGGAAGACGCGGTACTCCCGCTCTTCCATCGTCGGCCCCCCCTCCCAGGGCAGGGGCACGCTGTCGATAGAATACCCCCAGCGGCCCTCAATCCCGGTGATCACCGAGGGGATGCCCTCCCTGAAAAGGCTTTCCGCGGAAGGCCCCCCGGCGCGCTCCCCCGCGAGGGATGAGGAAACCAGGTTTTGAAAGGAATGGAGGGTATGGGCGTTGAACTGGAGAAACGTAACCCCGTACACGGCGACTACGGCCACGTAGAGCACCTGCCTTGCCGAACTGCTCAAGGCCCGGCGGCGGCGGCCGATTTCCGTCATGCCGAGCCGGTCCCGCAGCTCCGCGAAAAGAAGGTTGTGCAGGGACGACTGGGCGGAGGCGAACATGGAGGCCCCGGCGCAGTTCGAGGCCAGTATCACCAGCCTTGAAGGGGAGGCAAAACCCGCGAGCCCGTCTTCCACGATGACCAAAATGGCATAACCCATGGCAAAACCGAAGATATTGAGGAAAAGAACCAGATAGGAGAAGCCCAGCATGGCGATCCTGAGCTTCTCGGCTTCCCGGGGCTGCAGGCTTTCGCCGGACCGCAGACGCTCAAGGGCCCGGTCAAAGGGCCGGGCGTACAGGTACATGACCGTCCCGAAAACGAGGGCCGGGGGGAGAACGTACATGGATATAAACCCGGCCACGTAGGGCCCCAGGGCGGCGGCCCCGCGCAGGGCCAATACCGCGTTGTCCTTAAAGTACGCCAGGACCTGCATGAATACATACACGGCGACGATCATTCCAGCCGAGATCGAACTCGCTCGAAGGGCGATCCCGGGGCTGCGCTGTTGTTTCTTTTTCATAGGTAGGAACCATTCTTTCCCGGCCAGGTTGCGGTGTCAAGCCTTTTATGAAAGTAATCGTATACGTTATACTGGGGTTATGAGATCCATGACGCCCCCCTCAGGCAGCCTGATCCCGATTCTAAGGCTCTCCCTTACCCTGGTTTCGGCCCTCCTTTGCTCATGTTCGTCCCCTTCCGCCGAGGAACCTCAACAGTCGGCAGTGAACGGCGACCTTCTGGCCCGGGAGGCAGTGACCGCCGCCCTTCTTCAGAACGGACTGGCGGAAACCTCCCGGGGAAGCGGCCTCGTGTCCCTCTATGACAACGCCCTGACGGCCCTCCTGTTCATCCAGGAGGGGGACCTTCCCCGCGCCGAGGCGATACTCGACTTCTTCGACGCCCGCCTCGATACGGAAATGCGGGTCGCAGGAGAACTCAAGGGGTTCGCCCAGTTTAGGAACGCCCTGGGCATCCCCCCCGTAGGCGAGGAAAAAAGGTGGCTCGGGGACAACGCGTGGCTCCTTATGGCGGTGAACGCCTATCGGGAGCGAGTCGATCCGCAGGGATATGAAAGCCTCCATTCGGCCCTCAACCAGTGGATCCGCTCTCTCCAGGACGTTGACGGCGGCCTCTTCGGCGGCACTAACCCCTCGGGGAGCGTCATCGGCAAGGTTACCGAGGCCATGCTCGACGCCTACAACGCGGTGAGCGGCGACGACGCCTTTCACGCGAATCTCCTGGACTACCTTAACGAAAATATTTGGGTAAGCGACACCGGACTTCTCCGGGCGGGGGAAAACCTTGATCCCGATTACCGGTACGCCTACGCCCTGGACGTGTGTTCCTGGGGATACTGCGCGGTTCCGGGGTTCCCGGTCTCGGTCCTGGACGCCGCGAACCGGTTCCTGACGGCCAAAAAGAACGCCGAAGGCCGGCTCGTTACGGGATACTGCTTTGACCAGGACAGGGATACCGTATGGTACGAGGGCACCGCGCAGATGGCCGTGGCGTACGCGGCCGCGGGGAACGGGGCGAGGGCGGCGGAGATACTGGCGGAACTCGATAAGGGCTTTCTCTCGCCATCCGCAGACTCTCCCGCAGGTCTCCCCTACGCCTCGAATCCGGGTACCGGGTTTGAGGGGGGAGCGCTATGGGAGGGAGCCGACCGGGTAACCGCCACGGTCGCATGCGTTTGGTACCTCTTCGCCCGGAAGGGTTTCGATCCCATGGCCCTGGGACGAGAGGGGAAGGCCGGCGCCCTCGGACGTTTCGCAGCGTTATAGCCCAGCCCGCATCCAAAGTGTATACGTCTACATATTTTTCTTGACAGGTTCCGTTATCAGGAGGCACAATCGGTTATCCCCCTTTATATGGAGCCGGTTATGAACGTTGCGAAGCTTGGTTCGTGCCTACCCTTTCCCGGAGGGATCATAGCGATGATCCTTATAGTAAGCCTGTCCTGTTCCTTAGCGCCGAACCCGGAAGACCCCCTCGCTGAAGGGGACTCGGGCAACCATGAGCTTGAGTACTGCACGAACCGAGTCGAGAACGCGAACGCCGAAAGCGGAAGCCTCGTTATAACCGCCCGAAAGGAAGCCTACGCAGGCAGCGCATACGCCCCGGTGCGGTGAGATCAACATAACGGAAATGGCGGGAGGGAACTGGCCCGGCAGTCCCGCATTTTCCACGGTTTTTTCCCAAAGGATGTACGTGGACTGGGTACGGTACTACCGAGCCGCCAAGTAAAAGCTTAACGCTGGTACTCCCGGATCCAGTCCACGTACATGAACTGGGGGAAGGGGGTATCCTCGTCGGGAGTGGAGGTGTAGTTCCCCGCCACGGCGATGTTGAAGATCGCGTAGAAGGGCTTATGGAATTCGTCCCGGGTTTCTTCCTTAATGGAAACCTCTCCCCATTTTTGACCGTCCATCTTCCAAACGATCTTGTCGGGGTCCCATTCAATCTCGAACACGTGGAACTTTTGGGCGTAGAGTTCCCCGTTGGGAAGGGTCTTGCTGCCGGCCATGAGGAAGTGATTGGCCTTGATGCGGTTTCCGGCGCTCGGGTCATGGTGCAGGGCCCCGGTAATCGTACCGTCGCCGTTCCCCGGGGCGCCGTTGCTGCCTCCCTCAAGGATGTCGATCTCGCCGCTCACGGGCCATCCCGTATCGCCCCCGGTCTCGGAGACGTTGTCGCCGAGCATCCAGAAGGCCGGCCACAGGCCCTTGCCGTATGGAAGCTGAACCCGGGCCGCGATCTTCCCGTAAAGGAAGGTCTTGCCTGCGGCGGACGACGTGCCGTCCTGCCCGCCGGGATTCGAAATAACCCGGGCGGAGGTAAAGCCCGTGCGCCGGACATCGGCCCCCTTCTTCGCGGCCTTTATGACCATGTACCCGTCGGAAACGTACGCGGTATCGGGAGCGCCCGTATACTGCTGGTATTCGTTGTTGTAGGGGTACAGCATCTTCTGGCGGGTCCAGACATTCTCGTCCAGGGCGCTGCCCGAGAACTCATCGCTCCATACGAGCTTCCAGCCCTCTCCCGGTTCATAGGTGTCGGGATTGGACGCGGGGTATGCGATTTCGGGAACCGGGGCTGCCGTATCCGCCGCGGCGCTTGCCGGAGGCGCGGAAGCCTGGGCCGCCTCAGAGGGCGGCGGCGCGCTCGCGCAGCCCGCAAGAATGACAGCGCACACGAGTACAAGTAATCTCATGCTATAACTCCTTATTATTCCAGGGTCGATCCCTCATTGTACACGGCGTCAACGTATCTTGCAAGATTTTTTTGTATACGTCTACATATATGTAGTGTATACTGTCTCGTAGTCCGCATACTTTTCCCTTGCCCAGAACACTGCGGACTGATATTATTTCTCGATGCGTGCGCCGCATACCGGGGACCAATCGAAGAAATAAAAAACGCAAGGAGCATGCCATGCCAAATCAAAGAGACGTCGCGAAGCTTGCGGGGGTATCGACGGCGTCCGTATCCCGTTACCTCGCAAACCCCGATAGCGTAAGCGCCGTACGCGGAAAAAAGATACAGAAGGCCATTGAAAGCCTCAACTATAAGGTCGATTCCGCCGCCCAAACCCTTAAAACCGGGAAAACCCACCATATAAGCATTCTGGTTCCCGGCTCGGCCCCCTTCTACTGGATCATAACCCAGGGAATTCAGCAGCGCCTCAGCGAGGCCGGCTATTACAGCAGCGTCCTCTTTACCCGCGAGGTTTCCCAGGGCCTACCCTACAACATGAGACTCGTGCAGAAACTCGTCAATTCCAACCAGATCGAGGCCTATATCCATTTTCCCCTCGACAACGAGGAAGACCTGGAGCTCACCCGCCAGCTCAAGCGGCTCCACGACAACGTGCTTGTGATCGACCAAAGACCCGAAGACCCAACCGTTCCCTGCATAACCTTCGATAACTACGGGGCGGGAAAGACCGCCGCGGCGGAAATGCTTCGGCAAGGACACAGGAAGATCCTGCTGCTCAAGGGCGATCCCTTTTTCCGGTCCAGTATCGACCGTACCGCCGGGTTTATAGACGGCCTTCGCGAGGGCGGCGTCGAGCTCGAGGACGACTACGTCGTGCAGACCAGCTACACCGCCGCCGTGGCCTTTCCCCAGTTTATCAATTCAGTGTTTCCCGATTTTACCGCGGTCTTTGCCCCGAACGATACCACGGCCCTCGCCTTCATCAAGGCCGCGCGGTTTAAGGGCCTTTCCTGCCCGGAAAACTTCAAGATCGTCAGTTTTGACAATAACGCCGAATATACGCCCTATACCTCGCCGTCCCTCTCGAGCTTTGACCAGCCCACCCAGGAAGCGGGAGTCAAGGCCGCGGAGCTTGTGCTGGACATGATCGGGGGTAAGGAAGTGCCCCTGAAGACAACCTTTCCCCTGAAGCTCGTTAAGAGGGAATCCTTTAACTGAGATACTTTCGCTGTCGGCGGGTACACTGAATCCGGGCGGGAGAAAACACCGGGCTCCCGAGAGAGGGGGGGGTGGGAACCCGGCGAGGGAGACTAGCGGTAAATGCGGACGTAGTCCACGCGCATGTCGGCCGGGAGCACCGTGGTGTCGTCGACCTTCTTCTTTTCCGATCCGTTGATCGCGAAGTTCAGGATAATGTAAAAACGCTGGTCAAAGGGAGCGCCGGGCTTGTCGAGAACGTCGGTGCCCGCCTTGTTGAGGGTGAACCATTCGTCCGCCGGGGCGGAGGTATACATGATGTCGTCGATGTACCACCGAATTTCCGTAGGCTCCCACTCCACCGCGTATACGTGATAGTCATCCGCCAGGGAGCGGTTGTCCTCAAAGCGGTAGAAGCCGTTGCGGTAGCTGTTGTTCGGCCAGGCGCCGCCCTGATGCAGGGTGCCTACGGCCATGTAGGGCTGGGATCCGAACATTTCCATGATGTCGATCTCGCCGCTGGCGGCCCATACGCCGTACACGTTGTCCGTGGGGAGCATCCAGAAGGCCGGCCACAGGCCGTTGCCCTCGGCCATCTTGATGCGGGCCTCGATGCGCCCGTACTTGACGTCGACCTTGTTCTTGGACCAAATGCGGGCGGAGGTGTACTTCATGCCCCGCATGCTCTCCTTGCGCGCGGTAATGACCAGCTCGCCGTTTTCGACCTTCACGTTCTTGGGATTATCCGTGTAGTACTGGGATTCGTTGTTGCCCCAGCCGCTCGGGAGGCCGTAACCGGTTCCGTCTCCGATCTGGTAATCCCAGTTCTCCATGTTAAGTTCCGGGCCGTCGAATTCATCGCTCCATACGAGGTTGGTAAAATCGAGGGTCTTGTCCTCCGTAAGGGGGGTTACGGGAAAGGTCTTGGGGCCCGAGGCGCAGCTGGCTCCCATCACGGAAGCGGCGATCAGAGCCAGAACGAGGGAGACTGTCCCGGCCCTGTTATTGTATACGTCTACTTTCATGCGTAAATCTCCTTGTAAAAGATAGTCTC
>QKDA01000203.1 GCA_003246765.1 Spirochaetales bacterium
TCCGGGTATTCGCTCCACGCCGAGAAGGACTCGATGATGCTCCGGTAGCGGGATACCCGCTCCTCGATAAGGCGCATTTTTTCCCGGGCGTCTTCGGCCCAGGGGGAGTCGGGGTACTCCGACGCCACCGTGCTGAAGCAGAGGTAGGCCCTGGGAAAAAGCCGCACGAGCTCCCGGACCCGCTCCGCGGTTTCCCGTTGCGATTCCCGGTCATGGGGGAGCTTGGAGTCGACGGTAATGGATCCCGAGAGGTTCCAGCTGGAGGGGTGGATGCGAGAGAAAAAGTCCGCTCCCCGCTTGTAGTAGACCCAGGCGGGGTCTGCATGGGGGGCCAAGGGGCCGCTCTCGCCGCCTGTACCGCCTGTGCTTCCCGCGGCACCGGGCGACGCTTCACGAGTCGGCGCAGTACGGGCCCCGGAAGCCCTCCCCGGGGGCGACAGGATTGCCGAGAGCCTCCGGTAGGCGGCGCATACCGCGACGAATCTCAGATGGTTTTGGATAATCTCTCCCGCGCTCGCGGTGTCGGGATGCAACTCCTTCACGCGCCGGCGGTAGGAACGCTTCAGGGCCGCCAGGTCGGCGCCCGAGTCGAGGCCGAGGAGGGCGAGGTCCGCCGGAGAAGGTTTCATAGGTCATGCCTCCTACAGCCATGGGGCGGCGAATGCCTTCGCCCCACGAGGTTCGGCCGCGAAGCGGCCCTCCGAGGGGCTCCGAGGGTGCCCGCGCGGCCCCGCGTGCCCCTGTCTGCCTCTCCCCAAAAAATCCCCGTCCCCGTTTTCAGTTTCCCGAGCCGTCGTAGGATTTCAGCGCATGGTAGAAGATCGACCGGGCCGCGAAGACGCACCAGAGGGCCACCAGGGGCACCGCCCAGGCCGCGGCGGTCCACAGGGTTTGAATCCAGGGGGCGCCGTTTCCCGCGGCCTTCCCGAAAAGCCACACCGCGGGCACGTAGCTGATGAAGGCGTAGGGAATGACGAAAAAGACGAAGGCTTCCACGGCGCGGCCGAAAATGAAGGACGGGTATTTCACGAAGTCCGCGAGCTGGTAGATCATGAGGGGGAAGGCGTTGAAATAGGCCTTGAGCCAAAAGGTGGAGCAGTTCGCCGCGAAGGAGACCGCGGTACGGATGGCGCAGGCGGAGAGGATGAACACCGGTACGAAGAGAATCTTTGACGCGGTCCATTCCACCGCCACCCTCGAGGTGGAGAGCGCCAGCAGCGCGAACCCGAGGGCCATGTTCCCGATGCCGTGTACGCCCATGGTGTAGGTGAGAATCTGCAGGATGGGGGAAACGGGACGGAGGAGCATGCGGTCCAGGTCGCCGGTGTTCACGAGAAAGGCCATTTGCCACAGCCCCTCGAAGGCGAAGGACACGAGGCCCTCGGTGATGAAGACCATGGCGAGCATCCAGGTGATCTCCCACTGGGTCCAGCCCCGGATGTTCGGTATTCTCGAGAAGAGGACCGAGAGGAACATGAAGCCCAGGGCCTGCATGGCCGCCCCGGAAACGAACATGATGAGGGAGTCCGCCTTGTACTCGAGCTTGATCTTGGTGTTTTGGGCGAGGAAGCGGAAGAAGAGGAATACCGTGCGCCGGGGATTAAGCTGGGTTTTCAACGGTCAGCCCCCCTGCACGGTGACCCGGCGCATGGCCAGGGCCCAGATCCCGCGGCCCAGGAGCCACAGCGCCGCCGCCCAGAGGAAGCCGACCCCCAGCGCCCGGGCGAGCTCGACACCCGCGAGGCGGCCCGTGAAGGCGCTCGCGGGAACCCAGACCACGCTCTTGAAGGGTAGCCAGTCGGCGGCGGAAAGGAGCCAGGGCGGGAAAAAGCTCAACGGCACTAGGGCCCCGGAAAAGAAGTCCGTGAGGCCCTTGCGCATCCAGGAGATGCCCATGAGGGTCTGGGTCCAAAAACAGGCGAGCCCGAACACGTACACCAGAAGGAATTTCATGGCGAAGGCGATGAGCACCGCGCAGGCGAAGCCCAGCCACTGAAGGGCTCCCGCGGGAATCACCGACAGGCCGAAGGCGAAGGCAAAGCCGAGGCAGGCGGCGCTCACGAGGAGTCCCTCGCTCAGGGAATTCCCCACGGTAATGGCGAGGCTCGCCTTTTGGTAGTCCACCGGGCGCATGAGCTCCACCGCGATGTTGCCGGAGCGGATGGCCCGGGAGATTCGGTATTCGCTGGAGCCCGACACGAGGGCGCTCATGAAAAGGGAGATTACCAGGTAACTCTTCATCTCCGCCCAGTCGAAGCTTCCGACGCTTTCGCGGCCGGTATACACCGCCACCCAGATGAGGAATACCACGAGGTAGGTGACCACCACGGAAACCATGTTCACGACGTAGGCGACGCGGTAGGCGAGGGTTTCCTGCACCGCCAGGGCCGCGTGGCGAAGGTAGGCCCTCATAGGACGAGCTTCCCCTCGTAAACGCTCTTGATCACCCGCTCGATCTCGGGCTCGTCGATGCGGAAGTCCGCCACGTCCCCGGACTCGATGGCCAGGGTCACCACGTCCCGGGCGGAGAGGGCGAAGCGGTCGAACTCCACCGAGAGGCCCCCGTCGTCGCAGGCGATCACCGAGAGCTTTGGGTTCC
This sequence comes from Spirochaetales bacterium, assembly GCA_003246765.1. Classification (GTDB taxonomy): domain Bacteria; phylum Spirochaetota; class Spirochaetia; order Treponematales; family Treponemataceae; genus Teretinema. Next base: position 2,600 of record QKDA01000203.1, read on the forward strand.
TGCCGAGCTTCTCCGCCAGAGCGTTTCCGCCGGAAGTAACCCGCAGGTGCATGGTGCGGGTCTTCACGCAGAGGTCCAGGAGCTTGTCCAGGGCGCCGTCGTAGATGATGGTGCCCCGGTCGATGATGACCAGCCGCCGGCATACGTCCCGGATGTCGTCCAGGTCGTGGGATGTCAGGAGCACCGTGACCCCCCGGTCGCGGTTAACCTGGGTGAGAAAGGCCCGTATGCGCTCCCGCACGGCGATGTCGAGGCCGATGGTGGGCTCGTCCAGGAAGACTACGGGCGGGTCGTGGAGAAAGGACGCCGCCAGGTCCGCCCGCATCCGCTGTCCCAGGGAGAGCTTCCGCGCGGACATGTCGAGGAATTCGGAAAGCCCGAGCACCTCGGTGAGGTAGGCGAGGTTGTCCCGGTAGCGGCCCTCGCTCATACCGTAGATGTCCCGGATGAGGGTGAAGGATTCCCGTACGGGAATGTCCCACCACAGCTGGGTTCTCTGGCCGAAGACCACGCCGATTTGCCTGGCGTTATCCATGCGCTGGCGGTAGGGGTCGAATCCGTTCACCGACACGCTTCCCCCGGAGGGCATGAGAATGCCCGTGAGCATCTTGATGGTGGTGGACTTCCCCGCGCCGTTGGGGCCCACGTAGGCCACGAGTTCCCCCGGCTCGATCGAGAGATTCACGTCGCG
>QKDA01000189.1 GCA_003246765.1 Spirochaetales bacterium
CGGGAACCCCGTCCTACCGCGAGGTACGGGGTTCGCCGTCGGGGAGCGGCTTTACCTTCACGGTCGACGGGGCCCCCGCTTCCGCCGACTTCATGCAGTATTACTTCGTCCTTCGGAGATCTGACCCCGACGCGGGGCCCCTGAGCGCGACCCTCCGGGACTCGAGCGGCGGAAGCCTCAACGATTTCGTTATCGCCGCCGCTGAGGCCCCACCGTCGGGCGGCACCCCCGCGACGCCTATTCCGGCGCCCGTGCCGACGCCAGCGCCGGCGCCCGCTCCCATCCCCGCTCCCGCGCCTATCCCGACGCCCTCGTCGCCTCCGCCGTCATCCCCCTCGACTCCTTCCCCGGCCCCCGAGGTTCCCGCTGCCGCGGAGGTGGAGAGCCTTTATACCGGGCCCTTGGGCGAGAAGGGGGCAATCCGTTTCTTCCAAAACGAGCTCGGGCTCTTCGATGCCGCCGTTTTCGTAAGGGTGTCGGGAAGGGATACCGCTTTCAGGGAATACCCGATGGCCAGGAAGGGCAAGGAGTATTCCTTTGCCCTGGATACCCTCGACGTCCCTGAGGGTACGGCGGTGGAGTTTTATTACGCCCTCGCGAAAAAGGGCGTTCCCGGGGCCCAAACCGTGAACGACGGGGGAAAACCCTTCCGGGCGGCCACCGTTGGGGGCGCCTCCGCGGAGGGAACCGTCCCGGTGCCCAAGACACCGGCCGCCGGGCCCAAAAAAAGGTAGGGAAGGGCGTTCCCCGCTTTTCCACGAACCGATTGGCTGTTAGGAGTTTAGATAGAATGGAATTCAAGGAAAGGCTGCAGGAGCTGCGCAAAAAATCCGGCATGACCCAGGAACAATTGTCTGACCGCCTTCACATCTCCCGTACCGCCGTGTCCAAGTGGGAAAGCGGCCGGGGCATGCCGAATATCGAGGCGCTCAAGAATCTTTCCGCCCTCTTCTCCGTTTCCCTGGACGAGTTATTGACCGGGAAGGAACTCCTGGACGCCGCCGAGAGCGAGGGCCGCGAGCGGGCGGGGAAGTTGGGCTCCCTTAGCTTCGGCCTCCTTGACCTTCTTGCCGGCTGCTTTGTCTTTTTGCCCCTTTTTAGCTATCCCGTTGACGGCTTCATCGATATGGCAAGCCTTTTCGCGTATAACCAGGCGGTATTCCTAAAGGTCGCCTTTTTTGCCACCCTGGGAGCCTTGGGCCTCTGGGGCATCGCCTCCCTGGCGGCTCAGGTTTTCGACTCCCTCCCGGCGCGCCGCGCCATGCGCGTTGGCTCCCTGGTCCTGCATTCCCTTTGCATCGCGGTCTTCATCATGTGCCGCGAACCCTACGTCGCCTTTTTTCTTTTTGTCCTCCTGGGCGCGAAAATCGCGCTCATGGCGAGGGAATCCCGCTAATTCCGCCCATGACACGAAAAGTGTCGCCTGAAACCCGCCGTTTACCCCCGATGTGACGAATCGTTTCTTGGAAATCGGCTTTCGGAAACGCATACTCGGCGTACGCTTCCGGAACGCGAATCGATTTTCAAGAGAGGTCATTTCCCATGCACGAGTCGGCATTGTCGGGCATTCCCGGTTACGGGATCCCCGCGATAGATCATTGTCTTTTATCGGGTTTACACGATATAGCCCTCGCCGATGGGGGATTTATCGCGTCCGCCTGTTCCCTCCTGGGGGCAGTAACCGAAAAGGGTATCCTTTTCGTCTTATTGGGCTGCGTTTTCCTGGCGTTCAAAGGCACCCGCAAGACCGGCGCGGCCCTTGTCGGCGCGCAAGTGATAACGGCTGGCGTGGCGGGGTTGCTCAAGGAACTGCTCGCCCGGCCGAGGCCCTTTGCCCTGGGGGGCGATTACGAGTCCTGGTGGCGGCTCGTCGGCGCTCCGGCGGAATCGGGTTTCTCCCTTCCTTCGGGGCATGCTTCCCTGGCCATGGCCGCCGCGCTGATCCTGTTCCTTTCCTTCAATAAAAGGCTAAGCTTTCTCGCGTTCGTCGGCGCCCTTCTCGTTGGAGTTTCGCGCTGCTACCTCATGGTCCATTATCCGTCGGATATCGCGGCAGGTTTCGCTGCGGGTCTTTTCGGCGCCGCGGCCGCCTGGCTTTTGGTTGGGCTGCGGTATCGGGGATCGAAACGATGAATGGCGCGAAAGTCGCCGCGGGCCCAATTCCCGGTTTTTTCTTTCTTTTTGTCGCGGTAATCCTTGCGGCGTCCGCGTACCCCGCAGCGGCGGAAAATCCGCCCAGGCTCTCGCTTTCCCCCGCTCTCGACGCGGGTATCGCGGGAACCGCCCTGCTCCTGGGCGCCGGGGCCTTCGCTCTTGAGCTGAACGCGCCTGAGCCCGGTGCCCCCCCGTCGAGGCTCGATACGTCTTCCGTGAATCCCCTGGACCGCCCCTTTATGCGGCCCTATTCGGGGGGCATCGACACGGTCTCTACGGCCTTCGCGCTGTCGGCCCTGGCCTTACCCGCCTTGCTGTCGTCGGCGCCCGCGGCGGACTGGTTTCCGCTAGGGGTCATGTACGTTGAGTCGGTCGCGCTGACGTGGGGCATGAAGGAGCTCGGGAAAAACCTCTTTCCCCGGTATCGGCCGTATATGTATTTTTCGGGGTATCCGGAATCGAAAATCGGGGACGGCGATTATCGGCAGTCTTTCCCCTCGGGTCACGCGTCCCTGGCGTTTACCGCCGCGGCCTTCACGGCCGCCTCCTATGCGCTGTACTACCCCGATTCTTCCTGGCGCGTACCGGCAGTCGCCGGGGCCTACGCCGTAGCGGCCTCGGCGGCGGCGCTCCGGGTCGCCAGCGGCAGCCATTACCTCACCGACGTTCTCTCCGGCGCAGTCCTCGGCACCCTCTCGGGCTGGCTCGTCCCCGTCCTCCACGCGAAGTTCGCGGATCGGCAGGGAACCGGCTCGCCCGGGAGCGGGGGGGACGGAACCGGGGTCTACGGGGCGGGGGTCCTGTCCCTTACCCTTTCCCCCGCCGGGGTACGCTGCACGGTCAGGCTGTAGCGGGCCGACGGCGTGCGGCTCTGCAGCCGCGCGCGGCGCCGTGCTTCCGGAGCGTCCGCGGGCGCCCCCGGGATTCGGCGTCTCCGGGGCGTCCTACGCCTTGCCCCCGATCCCGTACATCTTCACCGAGTCCGCCCGGGTTTTGTCGAGCTCCAGGCCCGCGGCGGCGGCAAGCCCCTCCATGCACCCGGCGCAGGCCCCGGTTCCCTCGGTGACGCACCGCTTTCCGGGGTATATCTCGTATTTATTCTTTTCCGACGCCGGGGTGTAGTTGGGCATCACTACGTTGGCTCCGGCCCTCAGGGCGTCAACCCGGTAGTCCCTGTCCATGCTTCCCAAGGCGGTGGTGGCGGGGAGCCATGCGTTCTTGGTGACGAGCCGGGTGACCGCCACCGCGTTGAGGGTGAGTTCCGCCGAGCCCGCCGGGGACCCCCGGAAGGGGGTGTCAGGATGGGGGATGAAGGGACCGATGCCGATCATGTCGAAGTCTTTCTGCCCGAAAAAGGCGATGTCCCGGGCGAGGTGGGCCAGGGTCTGGCCCGGGAAGCCGATC
>QKDA01000270.1 GCA_003246765.1 Spirochaetales bacterium
CCTATTCCCCGTCGTCCCCGTCATCGGCGCCGGAAATTACCGAGACGGCCCGGTCCTTCAGGTAGGTGCTGAAGGACACCTTGGGCACGCCCATGGCGGGTTTCGCGTCGATGGTCATTTCCTCGCCGGTGCCCGGGTGCTTGACCACCCGCGCCTTTTGAACCCCCCGGGTCTTGATGGAAAAACGTCCGATTCTCCCGACGGGAACGGACTCGCCCAGGAGCATTCCCGTCTCGATGAGGGTCATGAAGTCGTCCAGGAGGAGTTTCGCCTGCTGTCCGGTCAGGTTGTGCTTTTTGGCGAGGTAGCGGGTCATGGACTTCATGGTGAACTGGTCCGGCACGTTTGACTTGTCTATCTGAAGCGTTCGGTTGAACTTCATGAAGCCGGTAGTGAGGTATATGGTGCTCTCGCGAACCCGCTTGTCCTGTTCCTCCTCGTCCAGACCGGAAGGGCACGCGGCGATCAGGTAGGCCGGGCTCGTGGAGGAGATGCGGGAATTGTCGAGCTTCACGCTCGTTCCCGTCGCGAAGTCGGCGGCGATAACCGCGTCCCACTCGGAGACGATGTCCGGAACGTCGGTACGCAGCTTTATGCTGGAGTACTCGATCCAGCGGCTGTTGTTCACGTTCGTGGCGGTCTGGAAAACGGGACCGATGCTGAGAAGCGAGCCGGAGTAGGTAAGGATCATGACGCCCCGCATGTCGTCGCGGCTCACGCTGTCTACCAGCTCCAGGTTGACCGCCTTGATCTGCTCCAGAAAGAGAGACGCCTTCTTTTCCCAAACCCCGGTCAAGTCTTCAATAAACTGCGGGTCATCCTTTCGGTTTTGCTCGGCGGCAATCCACAGAAGCTGTTTTTGAATGGGCAGCGGCAGGCTTGAAAAGCTCGAGTTCTCTTTCATTATAGAATCCCCCTGAGCATAATAGTACATCATGAATAAGGAAAAAAATAGAATATTTTCAAAAAAATGCGGAAAAAATGGTTTTATTTGGAAAATGGTAGTAGTATTAACCCAGCAGCTGCAATCATGAACCCTTTTGTAAGGAGTGACTACTATGGGTGAAAACTTTGCCGGGGTTGCCGAAGCGGTACAGCCCCACATTCAGGCGTTGGTAAAGACCGCCGGGCTTCCGGATACAGAAGAATCCCTGGAACTGCTTGCCGGCGGATGGCTCGAGAAGCAGAATACGTTTTTTGAGGAGACCAAGCGGCAAAATATGGAAGAGACCGACTGCCTCTCGCCGGATGATCCCCGGGGGGCCCTGATCCTGACCTATTCGGGGTCGCTCTTGACGGTGGGCCCCGAACAGGAAGGCGGACGCTCGGTGGAGTACGTGAGCATCGGGCTCCGGCACGACGTTCCCGAAACGGCCTCCGCGGAATCGGCTTCCTTCGCCTCGGATATCCGGACGGGCAGCGCCGCGGAATTTACGGATGGGCCGATCAAGAAGAGCAGTCCCGTGTACGCCATCGCGGTTTTCAAGGAAACCCTTGAGGCCGAGGATGAGGAGAACCGGCTTGGCGAGGTGACCCTCATGCTCACCAAGGAATTCCTCGACATCAACAAGACCGTCATTCAGGCGTAAGGGAAGACCGATCCGATGGAAAAAAACGGGGGCGAATTCAGCCTGGAACGTCATCTGGACACGATCCTCAACCGTCAATCGACCCCGGCCATAGACCGGCTCCATCGGATCGTCAACCTTGGCCAGCAGTGTCTCCTTTTCGAGGAGGAGCGCCTTAGGCCCCGGGACCGGCGCGGGCTTCCCGGCGGCCTCGTCTATATCGACGAGGCCCCGTACTACGTGATCGTCCCGGATCTCCACGGCAGGATGGACTTCTTTCGGGCCCTCATGGGCTGGCGCTTTCGCGGGGAACGAACCCTCTTCAGGGACCTGGCGGAGGGACAGGCTCAGGTCATCTGCGTGGGCGATGCCTTTCACTCGGAATCCCGGGGTCGCGAGCGATGGCTTTGTGCCTTGGGGGAATACCGGAACGGGTGGAAGCGCCACCGGTGCATGGACGCGGAAATGCGCGAAAACCTGGGGCTCTTGGAGATGCTCTGCCTGGTCAAATCCTGGTTTCCCTGGAATTTTCACTTTTTGAAAGGCAATCACGAGAATATCGACAACGAACTCGGCGAGGGCAATTATCCCTTCCGGAAATTCGCCGAAGAAGGGGACATGGTAAAGAGCTGGGTTTTGCGCTTTTACGGGGAAGAGACGCTTCGGCGTATTTATTATTGGGAGAAGTCCCTTCCCCTCATGGCCGCGGGGAAGGACTTTCTCGTCACCCATTGCGAACCGGGCCGGAGTTTCGACCGGGATGAGGTGGTGAACGCGCGCTTTTTCCCCGACGTGATCTACGGCCTTACCTGGGTCGACAACGAACAGGCCGAAAGGGGCAGCGCTGAGGGAACCCTCCGCGGCCTGTTCGGCAAATCGGCGGGCAAGCGCATCTTCGGGGGACACCGCCCCGTTCCCGGACGGTACGCGCTCAGGCAAAACGGCTCCTACGTTCAGATCAACACGCCGAACGAGTGGGTGGTCGCCTCGTTTTCCGACATGGAAACCTTTAATCCCGATACCCATATCATCGCTATCGGCCAAGGCGGAACCAATGGCTAAGATTCCCGACAAGATCGACAAATACGAGATTCAGGACCTTATCGCCTCCGGCGGGATGGGAGAGGTCTACATAGGGGTTCACCCGACCCTGGACCGCAAGGTGATTCTCAAGAAGCTAACCCTACGCGGAAACGCCTCCATGACCGAGCGCTTCCGCCGGGAGGCGAAGCTTCTCATGGATTTCAGGAACGACCACATCGTGGACGTCTACGATCATTTCGTTCAGGGCCGAACCCATTTCATCGTTATGGAGTACGTGGACGGCGCCTCGGTGAAGGACCTTCTTGAGTCGGAGCGGTATTTCGACAACGCCTCCGCCGCCTACATAGCCCTGTATACGGCGAAGGCTCTCGCCTACGCCCACCGGAAGACCGTGATCCACCGCGACGTGAAGCCGGGAAACGTGCTCATATCGCGGAGCGGCGAGGTGAAGCTCGCGGATTTCGGGATCGCCACCTCCGTAGAGGGCGATCCCGACGACGGAGACCTGACCGCCGAGGGGATGACCCTCGGCACTCCCGCCTACATGGCGCCGGAGCAGTTCAAGAACTCCCGGAACGTGGATTACCGGGCGGACCTGTATTCCCTGGGGGTGATGCTTTACGAGATGCTGGTGGGGCGAAGGCCCTACGCGGGAGGTTTTTCGCCCGAAGTCATACAGCTCATCCAGCGGGGAAAGTACAAGAAGCCGAGGCGGGTAAACCCCTCCGTGGCTCCGGAGCTGCAGCGCGTCATCGTGTCGCTGATCAAGAGCCGGCCCAAGTCCCGGTGCGGGGATCTTGGCCTGGTTATCCGCCGGCTCGAGAGATACCTCGCGCGCTTCCAGGCCGGGGACCCCCAGGCGCGGGTTTCCGCCATGGTCCGGTCCGAAGAAAAGCCCCCGCTGCGCAGGCGGAAAAAAAATCCCCTCGCCGGCGCGCTTATCTCGGCCGCGGCCGCAGCCCTCCTCTTGGGCGCCCCCGCTTTCCTGTGCGCCCGGGCCGGAATGCATCGGCTGGTACTGAACCCGTCCGAAACGGGGCTCCTTTTCTTCGGTTCCAGGCTTTCTTCCGCACCCCCCGTTACCTCGCTGTACGTCGACGACGGCAGGACAATACCCGAGTATCCCGCGAAGGTTCGGTACGTTCGCTGGAAGGAGGGTTACTCGTCGCTGCCCCTCATCCTTCCCCCCGGGAACTACCGTTCCAAGACGCTCCTGGACGGGCGGCTCCACTGGAACTCGTTTTACGTGCCCCCGTGGTCCGACGGAAACCGCGGCGCCTCCGTGCACCTCGGGACGGACCGGCCGGAAAACGCCGCCGTTCCCGTCAAGGCCAGCGTCCGCGACGCGCTGACCGGCCGGATTCTCGACGGGGAGGCGGAGGTTCGCGTCGCGGTTCCCTCGGGATACGAAACCCTGGCGGAACACGGGCCGGTGAAGGTCGGCGGGATTCACCGCTTCCGGGTGAGCGCGCCGCTCTATTACCCGCAGGATTTCACGCTGAAGGTGTCCGAGGGCTACGATGAGCTTGACCTCGACGCCGCGCTCCTGCCCCTGGGAGCGCGAATCGAGTTCTCCGGCGTCAGCTCGGGAATGGGGATGACGGTGAACGGCCAAAAACGGTTTCCCCGGATCGTCAACGCCCTGACCGTGATGGGGGAGGCGGATTTCGGGAAGGAAAAAACCTTCCTGGTCCCTCCGGGGCAGTATCTCATCGGCGTGACCGATGACGGCTGGAACGGCGAGGCGGAATTCCGCGCCGGCCCAGGCATGCAGTACCGGCTTACCCTGATAAGGGGCGAGAACCGGATTAAGGTGGAGGCGCTTCGATGAACGGAGAGAAAAAAAGGCTCCTGTACGTGCTTTTAGGAATGGCCGCCGGTCTCGTGACCCTCGGCTGCGTAGAGATCATCTTCAAGCTGCCCCTTTCGGGCTATTTTACGCGCTCTATTTTGCAGGGTATCTTTCTCGGAGGGCTGTTCGCGTTTTTCTTCGGCATTGCCGACGGCCTTTTGTACCGCCACGCCAGGCAGGCGCTCATTACCGGCGGGTTGGCCGCGCTGGTCGGCTCCGCTGCGGGGGCCCTGTCGCTCATACTCACCTCCCAGCTCCTATTGGCCCTATCGGGTACTTCCGTGGCGGAGCACCAGGGTATCCGGGCCTTCCTTCTTCCGATAAGCAGGGGCATCGGGTGGGCGCTCCTGGGCATGGCGATCGGCGGGATCGACGGGCTGCGTACCGGGGCCTGGCGGAAGGGACTGGCGGGAATACTCGGGGGACTGGCCGGCGGCTTCGTGGGGGGAATGTCCCTCGAGGCGCTCCTGGCCCTCGTGCCGCGGCCCGGGGTCGGGCGGGCCGTCGGGCTTCTCGTGCTGGGCGGCGGCATCGGCTTTTTTCTCGGGGAGTTCGAGCGGCGTTTCAGCTTCGGCCGCCTGCGGGTGCTGAGCGGGGCCCACCGAAACCGGGAATACCTCCTTTCGCGCTGGAAAACGAAGGTCGGCGGCGGCACGGGGGACGACGTCCTGATCCCCGACTACAGCGGCGTGCTTGAGCGTCACGTGACCATCGCGCGGCGCAACGAGGAGGTCCTTCTCGAATGCGCGAGCTCGGGCAAGGTCAGGGTGAACGACCGTCCCCTCGAGGGTTCCCATACCCTCAAGTATCAGGACGTGATCCAGATCGGCAGCCTCAAGCTGCTCTATCTGCCCCTTTGAAAAGCGGTTGGCGAGGAGACAGCAATGACAGTAAACCATAAGAATATTTTCCGTCGTCTCGGGTTCGCGTGCCTCATGGCCGGGGGAATCGCGTCCCTCGGCGCGGAAGGGATCCAGGTGACCCAGGTGGACGTTTCCGCTCTCCTGCTGAGGGGAGAGGTCGGGGTGTACGTGAGCCCCGGCGATGCCGACCCTTCTTCCCTTGAGGGCGGCGACTTTCTCGTGACCGAGGCGGACGGCACGGTTCTAGAGTTAAAGGCGGTGGACCGGGACGTAAACCGGTCGGAGGGCATCAACTTCCTCCTCATGATAGACAATTCCGGCTCCATGTACGACGAGAACGGGAAGGACGGCCCCAGGATAGGGGAGGCGAAGGCGGCGCTTGACAGTTTCGTCGCCCAGGTCAGCGGCTCCCCGGATTCCCTCGGGGTGTACTCCTTCAATACCCTGCTCGAGGAATTGGCGCCCATGGGCTCGGACCCCCTCCAGGTCAGGGACGCCCTTCAGTCCCTTTCGCGTCCCTCCGAGAACCTTGCCTACACAGAGCTTTACCAGAGCCTGAGGGAGTCCGTGCTGGATCTCTCCCGGTTACCCGGCAGGAAGGCGCTGATCGTGCTATCCGACGGAGAAGACTATCCCTATCGCGAGCATTCGGGCCGAACCCATCCCGTGTGGGGCGACACGGTTTCCTCCCCCGACGAGGTCGTCTCGAGCCTTCTTGAGGCGGGCATCACGTTGTACGGAATCAATTTCGCCGACCGGCGCGACCCGGATCTCGAACGGGTGGTGAACAAGTCGGGCGGGAAGATATTCGACGCGCGAGGGGCCGAGGAATTGGGAAACGTCTATGCGGACATACGCAGCCGGATACAGAACGAGGTTAGGCTCACGCTCAAGGCCCCGCCCTACGATACCGGCGAGCGTACCGTTACCGTCAGGGCCCTGGGTTCCGAGGACAGCCGCGACTACGTGGTCCCTCTCCTCTTCGGCGCGCCCGGCACCTCCTCCCTCCTGGTGTCCCTTCTTTTCGTAGCCGGGGGTCTCGGACTGCTGGCCCTCCTCTTCCTGCTCACCTTCGAGCGGCAGGTGGAAAGCCCGCAAATTCAAACAGTCGACACAGGCATGACCATCGCCCTGACGGGTAACGCCACCGTGATCGGCTCCAGCGCGGACGCGCAAATGACCATCGCGGGGAATCCCGCCATCGACGCCGAGCATGCCACCATCATGCGCGACGACGCGAGCGGGACCTTCACTCTGGTCTCGAAGCGGCGGGTCCGGGTGAACAACAATCCCGTGACGAGGCGGGAACTGACGCCGGGCGACGTAATCCAGATAGAGGGAACCTCGATCGTCTTCGACGCTCCCGTGACGACCCGGGTCACGCCGAAGGCCGACAAAAAAAAGGGTTAACTTCACGCTTGAAAGGCTGGCCGTTATGGGCGCTCCGCACAGCTTGCGGCGCGCCCTGCAGCTCAAGTGACGCCCTGCGGCTAACGGCGCGCGTTACCAGCGAATCCTCACAGAATGGAACCATGGAATATCAGATAGCAGTCAATAAAGCCTTAGATTACATCGAAATGAACTACCCGCAAAAAATAAACTTGAATGATCTAGCTTGCGCCGCTCATGTATCTCCCTATCATTTCCACCGGATTTTCCGGGCCCAAACCGGTGTGAGTCCCAAAGAGTATTTAGATAGAATAAGAGTCGAGAAATCCCTGAACCGGTTGAATTCAGTCCGCGGCGAATCGATAACAACGGTGGCTCTTGATTGCGGGTTTTCATCTTCTTCCAGGTATGCCAAGGTTTTCAGGCAAATCATCGGCACCAGTCCCCGTAAGTTCCTTAATGATAGCAAGAAACGGCAAGTTTACCCGTCGGTCTTAGGGTATCCTGACCTCCTGAAGAACGAAATCGGAGAGAAAGATTACCCCGTAAGTTATCATTCCGAGAAGGAGCGGAAAATTCTTTATCTCAGGGTTGGGGGAATACATCCTATCCAGATTATGGGGGGATGGATTCGGCTTATGAGTCTCGGAGGACGAAAAGGCCTGGTGAGCCAAAACGCCGAGCGGGTGGCGCTGGTTTGGGATAATCCGGATTTTTTGGAAAGATCCCTGGTTCGGTACGATGTAGCATTTACCTTGGATAGTTTTCCTGAGGATACCGGAATTCTGTCCAAGAGAATTCTACCCGGCGGGACCTATTCGAGAATTACCTTTTCCGGCCGGGCACGGGATATGGAGATTTTCTTCCGTTGGGTTTACGGAGTCTGGCTTCCGCTCTCCGGCAGGGAGCTGGCCGATGCGCCGGCGTTTAGACTCTATCATTCCAGTCCATTGGAGCATGTAGAGGGTTTTTTCCGATTCGATTTCTGTCTTCCGCTGCTAAATTAAATAATCCCCAAGAGGGAAGCAAGGAGACACCGTGAGAAGCTCGATTCTGTTATTTTTATTCATTCTTTTCAGTTCCTGTTGCGCAACAAACACTCAGGAACAAAATAAGTCCGTCAGGGAGAGGAGTGCCTCAATCGATTACCGGGAGGATTTTCTAGGTGAGGAAATCCATGAAACTTTAGGGGAAATGACCGGAATGTTTCCGATGCCTTTCACCGTGTATTCCTATCGGGCGGATTACCATCTGATAGCTTTTTTTGACGGGCACGACACGTATGAATCGGTGGAGGCCTTTATCTTTGACGGCCCACGGGGTGAGTCTGGAGACCGCGAGTTCCGCGCGATTCTTACCCGTCACGACAATACCCAGGTCGATTACCTGAGTCCGGGAATAATGGCGAGCTTTCGGAGGGATCCGGGAAATCGGAATACGTTTGAGACTAAGGGCACGTTTGAATACAGCAAAAATAAGAAAGATGCCCGGCTGCAATTCTTTCTTGAAGACGGAAATGAAATATCCCTCATCTACCTTGGCCAGCAACGGCCCGACGGACAATACGGCGGAATGACGGATGTTGGTCTTCATAGTCCCGAAGGAGGGCTTCCCCTGTTTTACCGTGAACAAAGCAGCGTTTCCGGAAAGGGAAGCTATGTTCGTATCGGGACGACGCGATATCCCGTGCCTGTGGACCGGGAAATTTCCCACCCGCCTTTTTTTACGGCTTATAGCGCCTTCTTGAGTCTTGGCTACCACAGCTTGATTTTGCCCTCTTTCGGGGTGACCCCCCTGGGATATCTGATTGACGGACAAATCTCGCAGGGACCTACCCTGTCAACGGGGCGAGGCGATTCGAGAGGTATACGCTCCCTGCTCTCCCGTGCGCCTGACCGGTCGTCCGGGGCCGTAGCGAAAATGATTTGGGACCCGCCTTTACCTGATCTTGAAACCCTGGAGGTCGGAAGCCGTTATGAGTTACGCTTCGGCCTTGATTTTCCCCAATCCGCCATTGTGGACGTTTATGGGGATGTGGAAATACGGCGTCCCGAGGCAAGCCTCGTTATCCTGGATCTTCGCCCAGGATTCCCCTCATGGGCGGTGGGCTTGAGGAATATCCGCTATTCCATGGTGAACATAGAGGGAACCTGGTTCGTGGAGGCTGTCAGCGGATCTGGTCTCGGACAGGACGGAACGCGATGAAAAGGGCCTTTCTTTTAGGTTTCCTGTGCGTTTGCTTTCTTCTCCACGGAGGAGAACTGGACGAGGCTCGAAACCGCGCTGACCGGACGGGGGGCATCGTTTTTTCCCCGTGGCTCGGTTCCTCCCGGGAGGGGGACAGGCTGGGTCTCCGGGTATCCTTTCCCCTCGGAATGGTTGCCAGAGTGATGGGCCAGAACAGCTTTCTTTACTGCAATGGATGGACCCGCGGTAACTTTTCCTTGGCCCTGGCGTTAGGGGGGATCGTGGAAATCTCCTCTATTAGGGCATACGGCGGACCTGAGCTGAGTTTTGCCTACGCCCTGGAACCAGGGGCCCCAGTCTGGGGCCTAGAAACTGGCGGCTTCGGGGGCGTTGAGTTTTTGTATTCCCCTGGAACCCGGTTCTTTCTTGAGGTCGTCGGGACGGGATCGGGATACCAGAGCGACAAGTCTTTGAAGTTAGAGCTTTTCACCGTTGCTTTTCGCGGAGGCTTGGGGTTTGAGCTTTGAGGAGAAGACATATTGCAAATAGTCTTAGTCTCATCCTTAATTACTGCATTTCCCGCCGTTAAAACCGGGTTATACTTAGCCCATGGCAAGGTTAAAAAATAAGGCGAGGCTTTTCGAGCTCGTCTACTTCAGAATCTACGACGTGGGTAGGGCCGTGGACCTCGACACGGTCGGCATGGGCGCCTTTGGTGGCGAATCCCGGGGTGCTCTCAAGAGCGCCCCCTTTTTCAGGGACACCCCGGAATCCCTTTCCCTCCCGCAGCCCCTGGTAATGCCCCTGGAGCCCGCGGAGTCTGCGGCTTTCGGAGTCTTCCGGTCCGAGGCCAAGGTATACGGGGACGGCGCCATCACGGTATGCCTTCGCGGGCGATTCCGGTCGACCCTTGAAGATCTGGAGAGGGCTGCCTCGGGACCGATCCTGAGGGATGCCCTCGGGGAACGGACCCTCTCGGAGGGGGCCGACAGCCGGTTTTTCGGGGTACTTGAGCGGATCAGCGGGAGCATTCTGGACGCGGCCTCGAATCCGGGCAAGGATTGCGAGACCTACGCCGCCTTTTGCCTCCTGGAATGCCCCGAAAGCCCCGAGGCCTTCCTGGCCGAAAACCGCCGATCCGTGGCCACCCTTCTCATGGGAGCCGACGCCGGGGAAGACCTGCATGAGCAGAAGATAGCCGAAACCCTGGCCCAGCCCTTCTCGTTCACCACCGCGGACCTGGCCATCTTCGATCTTGACCGCTGCCTGATCATCGATCCCCGGGAGGGATACGAGGATATTCTCCTGATGATCGAGCACGCGAACTACCGGCTCCTGGAGCTGCGGGTACTGGACCGGCTCCTGGACAAGAGGCTCGACGTGGCCGAGCGGGACTTGAGTTCCTTTACGAGGCGGGGCAGGGCCCCCGGCGGGTCGGTGAGGAAGAAATTCGCCCGCATTCAGTCCCTTCGGTTCGTAACCCTCTTCGTTCTCGAGAACCTAGAGAATTCCTCCAAGATCATCGGCGACTATTACCTCGGGCAGATCTACGGCCGCCTGTGCTCTCTCTTCAATACCGAGGGATGGAGCAGGTCCGTAGAGCGCCGCCTCGACGTGCTCACCTCGATTTACGAGATGGTCAAAACCGACAACGCCGAGCGGCGTACCCTGGTCCTGGAGATCGTCTTCATCGCGGTCTGCATTATCCTGCCGCTCCTGCAGATCTGGCAGGCCCTGCTGTAGGCGGGGGTCACTCCGGATAGAGCTGACTTTGGGGTACGGTCTCCCGGAAGAAGCCCTGAGACCACTCGAAACGGATGACCGCCTCGCCGCCGCCCTGGTAATACTCGATGGTAACGGGATACCGGACCCCCGCGGTCATTTCGACGTTGGCGGCGCGTACGCCGTCCTGATAGTCCCAGGTAATGATCCTTTGGCCGTCGAAAACGAGGCTGCCGCTGTCGTCCACCGTGAGAAAGAGGCGTACCGGCCCCGTGAAGGACGATTCCAGTTCCCCGGTCCACCGGACCGAGAAGGCGTCGTGTCCCGGCACCCCGGGAACCTCGAGGCCGTCGCCGGTCCAGTCGAAATTCACCTGGCTGTCTACCCGGGTTAGGGGTACGCCAGCCAGGTCGGGATTGCCGTAGTAGTGCCCGAGAAGGCCGGTGCCGGAACCCCGAACCGGGGTCACCCCGGTGTCCCAGCCGGTGTAGAAGGATCTCATGATAAGCGGCCTGTTGAGGGCGAACTCCCGCATCCGGCCGATGTTGTCTCTCCAGGCGGCTGCCCGGAGTTCCGCCGCCGCGGCGGTGGTCTCGCGGTAGCCTTCCTGACCGTCCCAGGGCCACATCTCGTTCCGCCAGCGCAGGAGGTGCCGGCTTAGGATCTCGTCTTCCACCGCGGATTCCAGGGCGTCAAGCCTCGATCGGGCCCTCCCCGCGGCGAAGCGTCCCGAGAGGAGCTCGTCGCACCGGCGGTAGAAACGCGAACGGAATCCGGCGTTGGCCATGAGGCTTCTCAAAAGGTAGGTGGACTCGGCGGGGTTGGGCCATTCGGTACCGTCGCTCATGAGGGCGAACTGGAGGGTGTCGTAGCTGCCCGCGGGACGGCCCCTCCAATAATCGACGAGGCCGTAGCCGAAGTCCGTATCGAAGGCGATCCACCGCCACTTACCGAGCTCGCTTCGGGGCCTCCAGTACTTGATGTTGTTCCCCGGCCAGTCCTCGTTATCCACGTAGATATTGAAGATCTGGTAGTCGATGAACTCGTCCACGTCCATCATCCGCGAAAGCAGGGTCATGTTCGCGTCGTCCGAGAGGGTATGGGTACCAAGAAAATCCAGGAGCCCCTGGTAGGAGGCGAGGTCCCCCGAGAGGGTTTCGTAGTAATTCGCGATGAGATCGTAGTCGCTGCGGGCGGTTTCGGGGTGGTTGTCCTCCAGATAGCTTTCGTTGATTTTCTCCCTGAGGGTATAAAAGCCCCAATAGGCCCCGTTGAGATAGACCGCCACGGGCCTGGAGGCCTGGTAGTCTACGTTGAGTCCGTCACCAACGTAGTCTCCCCCGAGAAGGGAGGTCATGAAGGAGTCCCGGATCATGGTATTGTCCCAGTCGTTGCCGGAATTGCGCAGGATCAGGGCCTCGAAGGAGTCGATAGGGCCCCCGAGGCTGTTTTTCTTGCCGAAAAAGTCGTACTTGACGCTTCCCCCGCCGTAGATCGAGCGGGCGTACAGGGCCATGGACTTTTGCGCGAAGGTTCGCGAGGCGGACCCGTAGCCGGTGAGTCCGGCGTCCATCTCCAGGGCAAGGGTGCCCCCTTCGTCGAAGTATTCCACGTGAGCCCGG
>QKDA01000259.1 GCA_003246765.1 Spirochaetales bacterium
CCGCCCGGTCTGCTGTCCGTAGAGGAGCACGGTCATGTAAATGACCATGCAGAACACGAGGCCCGTCACCAGGGCGACGAGGAACTCCCCGTCTCCGGTTTCCCGGTCTCCCCCCTCGGCGCTGACCCTTATCACGGGAACCTCCGCGCTCTCGAGCAGGGAGCGGGCCCAGGCCTCGTCCACGCCGGCTTCCCGAATCCTCTCGGAGACCACCGCCTGGGATACCATCGCGGCCACGGCCTCGAAGACGAACATGTCGGTACTGCTTTTCGTATACCAGGCGAGGCCGTCGAGGCCCGCGGGGAAGAGAGGCGGTACCCTCAGGTAGCCGTCCAGGGAACCGTCGAGCACCGCCTCCCGGAGGGGGCCCTCCTCCGCCGAGAGACTCGGCATCCAGCCCCGGTCGGCGACAAGGGGAACCAGGAAGCCGTTCGCCGCCGATTCCGCGGCGGGACTCTCCGCCAGGAGGCCGATTCTCAGCTCGGAGCCGGTTCGGTCCATACTCTTCGCCGCCAGAAGCGACGGCAGCACCGCCACAGCCACGAGAAAAAACGGCCCCAGCAGGGTCGTCAGGAGAAAGGCCTTGGTCATCGCCATCTTCTTAAACTCGTAGCGAAACACTACCGCGAATTTTCCGGTTATCATGACTCCCCTCCCCGGCGCGCGAGATTGACGAAAATTGAATGGAGCGATGCCTCCCGAACCGCGAAGGACCGAACCCCTCCGCGGGCGGCGAGGGCCGCGAGGATGCCGTCGCGGTTAGCTCCGGGACCGAGATCCAGGGCGAACTCCCCGCCCTCGGCCCGTATGGAAACCACCCCAGGCAGGGAAGCGAGGAATTCCGCGGGAGCCCCGCCCCCGAAGCGGTCCGGCTCGAAGGAAACCGAAAGGCCGTTGCCTCCCGCCTCGCGCCGGATCGACGCGAGATCGCCGTCAAGGATCTTTTTTCCTCGGTTGAGCATCACGATCCGGTCGCAGACCTTCTCGGCCTGCTCCATAACGTGGGTGGAAAAGAGCACGAGCTTTCCCTCGTCGCGGAACTCCCGGATGTACCCGAGAAGCTCGTCCGCCGATACCGGGTCGAGGCCCGAGAAGGGCTCGTCCAGGAAGACGATTTGGGGGTCGTGGAGCACCGAGGCGATGAACTGGGCCTTTTGGGACATGCCCTTGGAAAGGGAATCCACCCGCTTGTCCCGCCATTCGGAAAGGCCGAAGCGTTCGAGCCACCTGTCCATTCGCGCCCGGGCCGCCGCTTCGGGGCATCCCTTGAGGGCGGCGAGGTAAAGGAGTACCTCCGAAAGTTTCTGCTTCTTGTGGAGACCCCGCTCCTCCGGGAGGTACCCGACGCGGTTACGGTCGCCCGCGGAAAAGGGCTTTCCGTCCAGGAGCACCGATCCCGAGTCCGGGGAAAGGATGCCCAGGATCATGCGGATGGTGGTGGACTTTCCCGCCCCGTTGGGCCCGATCAGGGCGTGGATCGAGCCGGGGGAAGCCTTGAAGGAAAGGCCGTCCACGGCAAGGACCTCGCCGTAGCGCTTGGTCACGTTTTCTACGTTTAGCATGAAAGCACTCTAACACCCCGGCGGGGCTGCCTCAAGGGCTCCCGGCGTCCCGGACGGAAAGGGGAAAAAGGAAGAATTTGACATTGGCGCCAATATACCATGCATTTTAGCAACATGATTACTCGTTTGCAAAGCATGCCAAAACGATCATTCTTTCTTCTTGGACCTCGTCAAACGGGTAAAAGTACGTGGCTGAGGTCATTGGAATTGGGCGAAAGCTGGTTTGCAAACCTCCTTGAGAACGATACCTACTTCAGGTATTTACGCGACCCGGCTCAATTCAGGAGAGAGTCTCTCGGGAAAATCGGAAAAGGCGTACAATGGATTATCCTCAACGAGGTTCAGCGAATCCCGCCGCTCTTGGATGAGGTTCATAACCTGATGGAAAGCACTCCGGCGAGGTTTATACTTTCCGGCTCGAGCGCGAGAAAACTCAAACGCGGAGGGGCGAATCTTCTGGGAGGCCGCGCCCTTAAGAGACTGATGCACCCGTTTACGGTCCGTGAACTCGGCGCCCATTTTTCCCTAGACTAGGCGTTACGCTTTGGGACGCTGCAGCCGATACTGGGCCTCACATCGAGGGACGCAGCGCAAATTCTGAACGCGTACGTCGAGTTATACCTGCGGGAAGAAATTCAGCTTGAGGGACTCGTGCGAAACCTCGGGGGCTTCACCCGACTACTCGACTACGTCGCCGCATACTGCGGCGAGATCGTGAACTATTCGTCCCTCGCAAAGGAAACGGGGCTACCCATAAAAACAGAACAATCATATTTCGAGGTTTTAGAGGACACCCTTATCGCCATAAGACTTCCAGCTTGAACACGGAGCCCCTTAAAACGACTTGTTTGCCACCCGAAATTTTACCTTTTCGACAACGGTGTCACCAACGCCCTGACCCACAGCCTATCGTCCATGGTGGATCCGGTTCAGCGCGGAAGGCTATCGTGTCGATTTTGTCGAAGTTCTCCCGTGGGTAGAATATCTTGCGAGGCTGCCGGCCGGCGAGGACTAATCGCCCCTAATCCCCAACCCCGTTTTTCGGGCAGAGGGCCGAAAGGGGACACTCCCCGCATTTCGGCTTTCGGGCCACGCACACGTAACGCCCGTGAAGGAGGAGCCAGTGGTGGGCGTCCTCGAGGAATTCGGGGGGAATCTTGCCGAGGAGGTCCTCTTCCACCGCCCGGGGGGTGGTTGCCGCGGAAAGCCCGAGCCGGGGGGCTACCCGCAAGAGATGCGTGTCCACGGGCATCACCGCCTGGCGGTACACCACGTTGAGGATCACGTTCGCCGTCTTCCTTCCCACCCCGGGGAGGCTCTCGAGCTCCTCCCGGGTGCCGGGGACCCTGCCGCCGAAGCGCTCCAGGAGGGCCTCGCAGGCCGCGATGATGTGACGGGTTTTTGTGGGCCAAAGGTTCACCGACTTTACGTATTCCCCGAGGCGCTCGGGACCGAGAGCCAGCATCTTCTCGGGGGTGTCCGCCGCGGCGAAGAGGGCCTTGGTGGCCTTGTTGACGCCCTTGTCGGTCATCTGCGCGGAAAGCATCACCGCCACGAGTAGGGTAAAGTCGTTTACGCTCTCGAGTTCTGTCTTGGGTTCGGGCCGCTCCCGCGCGAGAATCTCCATCACCGAGCGGATCCCGGCGGCGTCAAGCATCTTCATGGGGCAAAGATACCCCGAAGCCCCGGAGGGAGGCAACCGCGAAACCGCC
>QKDA01000141.1 GCA_003246765.1 Spirochaetales bacterium
GGATCCCGCGGCGATCTTGCGGGATCCCCCGGATGCCGCAGGGCTTCGCCCGAGGGCGCCGCGCCCCGCGCCCAAAAGCAGGGAGGGCCAAAAGGCCGCGGCGTTCTGCGAATGACCCGAGGGCAGGGAATAACCCGTTTCGCCGATGAGGTTGATCGTTGGATCGAGGATGAAGGGCCGGGGAACGCGGAAGGCTGTCTTGAGGGCGCCGTTGATCCCGTTGGAGAGGAAAAGGACGAGCCCCGCGCGGAGGGTCCTTCTCTCGTCGACGCACCAGTAAAAAAAGGAGGTCAGGACGATGTACGCCGCGGGACTTCCCAGGTTCGTGACCGTCTCCGCCGCCGCCGTGAGGGCCTCCGGCCTGTTTCCCTGGATGAGGCGAATGGCATCCATTCCCCATTCCAGAACCGCCGGGATCGAGGATGCCGAAACCGCGGCGCCTGCCGCCCCTAAACTTGCCATGGATCCTCCTTGGGAACCGGAAGAAACGTCCCTTTCAGCCTACCGAACTAAGGGGTCGAGTTTTCCCGCGAGGCTTTCCGCCGGGGCCTGCCAGGGATAGGGTGCTCCCCGGGGCATGTCGGGCCTGAGGTCGGAATACCGGCCCGAATTGTTCCAATAAAGATAGCCCTCGTCTATCGAGTCCCGGGCGCCGAAAACCTGGCGCTGCACGTAATCCTCGTTGTACCAGGCCCGGTCGTAGGAAACGTTGAGGTAGAAGGCCTGGACCCAGGGCCGTATGACCGCCTTGTTCCTGGCGATGACCGCGTTCCTCCAGGTTCCGTAATAGAAAATGCGCCAGGGACGGTCAACCGCGGGTTCCTGGGCGAGAAAGGCCTGCTCGAAGTGGCTCGGGTAGAACATGGGACAGATGACGTTGACGTACCGGGAGAGGAGTTCCACGTCCTGCCCGGTGCGGGCCCCGGTCCGGTACCAGCCGTTGGCCCCGTAAATGTCGATGGATATGGGGGCGTCGATATGGGACCGGGCGTACGCCAGGAACGACATGAGGGCGCTTTCCTTGTCCATCCCCGGGTCCTGCCACCGGAAACTCGCGTTCCCGAGATTCGTTCCGTCGGTGGGGAAGCGGATGTAGTCGAACTGGATCTCGTCGAAGCCCCGGGCCACCAGTTCCCGGGCGATGCGCACGTTGTAGTCCCACACGTCCTCGCTGTAGGGATCGACCCAGTACTCTTCGTAATACTTGCGCACCTTTTCGGGTTTTGACTCCGCGGGGGCACCCGGGGCCGTAGCGCTTTCCGCGGCCTTGGCCGCCTCCGCGGCGTTGGCGCCCACCTCAATCTTGGGGGTTACCAGCTCGTATCCCTGCCAGGACTTTTTCTCCGCCTTGTCCCATACCGCGTACCGCCCCCCGCCGTAGCGGGCAAGGGCCTTGTCCTTGAACACCACGATGCGGGCCACGAGGTAGATCCCGTTTTCCTTGCAGGTTTTGACGAAGCTCTCCAGGGTTACGCCCTTTCCCATGGCGCCCTTCTCGAGAACCACCGGGTCCCGGGCGTCGTAGCGGAGGGTTCCGTAATCGTCTTTCATGTCGATGACCATGGTGTCGAGGCCGTTGGCCTTCATGGTCTTGAGGTGTCCCGCGAGGCCTTCCGCGGTCGTGGCCTGCCATACGGGAACGTACATGCCCTTTTTTCCATTGGCTTTCTGGTTGTGGGAATCCTTCTCCGAGTTCGCGCCCAGGAGCCACAGTTCCGAAAGGGACAGATCCCCCCTTCCCCCGGTGTGCCTTGAGCCGAGGTACAGGCATTGGGGAGAGCCGAAGGAGGCGGAAGCCGAGAGGGCCGCGAGGGTAGAGGCGCCCGCGCCGAGGGCGGATGAGTCCTTCCCCCCCGGGACGGCTTCCTGCAGCGCGCTGGGGCCCGTGAAGACGAAGCCTGAGGCGTGGGCCTGGAGACCCTCCACGGAATCCGCCGGGCGGTTACCCTTCCAGCGGGGGACGAAGCCCTTCGCCGCCCAGTCGAGCTCGTATATTCGGGGCATGAAGGTTTGGGCCGCAAAGAGCCGGGGCCTTCCCGAGTCGTAGGTAATGGAGAAGCTCGAAACTTCGTCGGGCCACTTGATCGAAGGGACCTTTTCGAGGCCCCCGTTGAGGTCGGTCCATGCCGCATTGGGGGCGTCGGGCTGCTTCCAGGAAACCCCGTAGATGGGGTGGCTCATGAAAACCGTAAGCGCCTCGGTTCCCGCCTTGTCCGGAAGGCTGAGGACCGCCACGGCTTTGACCCCGGAGGTTACCGCGCTGCTGCCGAGGGATCTCCACGTGCGGCCCCCGTCCCGGGTAAGCCAAACGCCGTCCTTATTCGCCGTGACCAGGGTGTTGGGGTCCTGCGGGTGCGCCGCCAGGTCCTTGAGCTCCTGAATTTCCCGCTCGAAGCGCTTTGCCGTACCCTCTTGGGCGTCGCCGGGGATCTTGAGCGTCTTGACGGGAAGCCCTGCGTCGCGCTCCTCGAAGGCGACGAGATCGGCGGACGACCAGATTCCCGACGCGGCGAGGAAGAACCAACGGTCCCCGGCCCGGAGAATCTTGCGGACGTCCCTTAGCCCCCCGACCCGGGTAAGGCCCGAGCCTTCCTGCCGCCACAGGCCCGTATCGGTGCCTACAAGCCGCGCGTCTTCGGGGTTGAGGGGACCGGCGGCCGCCGTAAGGAGGGGAAACAGGAAAAGGAAGAGGGGGAGGAAAAAACGCTTCATAAGTGCCTTCGAGAGTACCAAAAAAACGGCGATTGAAAAACCCTCGCATCCAGTTATAATGGGATGGAAAGGGGAGAGCGCCATGCCAAAATCGGTAACCAAGGTATTCGGTATACTTACGTCCGGGGGAGACGCCCCGGGGCTTAACGCGGCCATTCGCGGAGTGGCCCGCACGGCCATAGAGATTTACGGCATGCGGGCCGTGGGTTTCGAGAACGGGTACCGGGGGCTCATGGAAAACCGGGCCCGGGTGCTTCAGCCCCCGGAGTTTTCCGGAATCCTCGCCCAGGGCGGAACCATCCTCGGAACCTCCCGGGAAAAGCCCTTCAAGGACAAGATCGGGGCATACGGCTCCGATTCCCCCTCGGCGGTGGATGCCATCAAGGAAAACTACCGGAAAAACGGCCTGGACTGCCTCGTGGTTCTCGGCGGCAACGGCACTAATACCACCGGCGCCCGCCTCGCCGAGGAGGGCCTCAATGTCATCGGCCTCCCGAAAACCATAGACAACGACATTGTCGAGACGGATATCACCTTCGGCTTCCATACGGCCCTCTGCGTGGCCACCGACGCCATCGACCGTCTCCACTCCACCGCCTCCAGCCACAACAGGGTCATGGTGATCGAGGTGATGGGGCACAAGGCCGGCTGGCTGGCCCTCTACTCCGGGGTTGCCGGCGGGGGAGACGTCATTCTACTGCCCGAAATTCCCTACGACATCAAGACTATCGCCCGGCACCTGGAGGACCGCTCCCGGCACGGCAAGACCTTCTCCATCGTGGTAGTCGCCGAGGGGGCCCTCTCCCGCGAAGAGGCGATGATGGATAAAAAGACCTTCAAGAAATCCCGGGCCGAGATGAGCGGCTCCATCGGCTACCGGGTTGCCCGGGAGATCGAGGCCGAAACGGGCATGGAGTCCCGGGTAACGGTCCTCGGCTACCTGCAGCGGGGGGGAACTCCCGTCGCCTTCGACCGGGTCCTGGCCTCCCAGTTCGGTACCGCCGCGGCGAACATGCTGGCCCTCGGGGATTACGGGAAGATGGTCGCCCTTCAGGACAACCGCCTCGTGGGAGTGCCCCTGGCCAAGGTGGCGAACCGGATAAAGTCGGTTCCCCTGGATCATCGGATGCTGGAGACCGCCCGGGACGTGGGCACCTGCCTAGGCGACTGAAAGTCGCCCGGCGGCGGCAGTACTCGCTATTCCAGGGGTTTCGGCTCCGAGATCCCGTAGCCCTGGGCGAAGTCGACCCCGATGTCCCGGAGCATTTCGATTATCTTGTCGTTTCTCGCGTACTCGCCGATGGTCTGCAGTCCCAGGACGCGGCCCATGGAGCTCATGGCCTCGACCATGGTGTAGTCCACCCGGTCCCGGTCCATGTTCCTGATGAAGGAGCCGTCGATCTTCAGGTAGTCTACGGGAAGGTTCTTCAGGTAATTGAAGGAAGAAAAGCCCGAGCCGAAATCGTCCAGGGCGAAGCGGAAACCCCGGTCCTTGAGCACGTAGATAAGGCGGGAGGCCGACGTGAGGTTGTGGATGGCGCTGGTCTCGGTGATCTCCAGGCAGAACCGGGCGGGATCGATGAGGTGTTCCTCAGCCTTCTCGATGATGAAGGAGATGATGCCCTCGTCCGCCAGGGACATACCCGAGAGATTCACGCTGAAAACCCTTTGGGAAAGGGGGCTTTCCCGGTCGACCAGCCGCTTCCACGCGGCGAAGGCGCGGTCTATGACCCACCGGTCGATGGAGGGCATGATTCCGTAGCGTTCGGCTATCCCGATGAATTCCCCCGGCGGTATGATCGTGCCGTCCGGTGCCGCGAGCCGGAGGAGAATCTCCGCCTTCGCGTCCGACGCCCTCTCCGAGAGGGGCTCGATGGGCTGGTAGTAGAGGCGGAAAAGGTCTTTTTGGGCCGCTTCGTGAAGAAGGCTGATCCAGTCGCTGGTGGAAACCGCCGAGCGGTCCGCCCCGTCCGCCTCGGAAAGGAATTCATGGCGGTTTCCCCCCGAGCCGTGAACGGAGTGTACCAGCTGGTTCCCCGCCAGCATGAGCTCATGCTCGTTCCGAAAGCCCCGGGAGAGGGGCACGATGCCGATGCTCACCGTGATAGGGTATTGTTTTCCCATCCATACGAAGGGGTCCCGGCGTATCTCCTCCGCGAGCCCGGCGGCGGTTTCTTCCGGATCCCCCTGAAAGAGAACCACGAAATCGTCGCCCCCGAGCCGGGATGATACGCTGTCCGGGCCGCACCGGCTCTCGAACCTCCGGGCCGTCCTCTTGAGGAGGGCGTCCCCCGCCTCGGTTCCGCAGGCGTCGTTGATGACCCTGAAATGGTCAATGTCGACGAACATGACCCAGTGGTTCCTGCGCTCCTGTTCGCCCGCCTTCAGGGCTCGGTGCATTCGGGCGGAGAATTCGTTGCGGTTGAGCAGCCCCGTAAGCTGATCGTGGGTCGTGGTGAAGCGGAGGGTGTCGGTAACCTCGTGAAGCCTCGAGACGTCCCGGAAGGAAATTACCCTCTGAGCCCGCCCCGACCCGTCCCCGCCGAGGGTCATTTCGACGATGTAGGAGCGTCCGACGCGGTTCAAAAGCCGCAGTTTTTCCGCCCGCACCGGAGAGTTCGCCGGAAGGGCCGCGGGCAGGCGGAAGGGCCGTCCCGACTCGATCTCCGTGAGCGTAAAGAGCTCCGGGGCTTCCTTTCCCTGGGCGTCCCGGTCCGAGATTCCCAGGAGGGCTTCGGCCTCGGGGTTGATGAAGACGGTCTTGCCCTCGCCGTTCACTACGATGATCGCGTCGGTAGTGGAGTTGAGGATGGCCGAAACGATTTCCTCGCTTTTCCGAAGGCTCTTCTCGCTGAAGGTCCTGACGAAGGCCGCCTCGAGGATGGCCGACAGCTCCCGATCGTTCACGGGCTTCAGAACGTAGCCCAGGGGGTCCGCGGCCCTCGCGCGGGCCATGACCTCCTGGTCGGCGTAGGCGGTCACGAATATGGAAGGGAGGTTCAGCTCCCAGCGGAGCTTGATGGCCAGGTCGATTCCGTCCATGCTGCCCGGCAGCATGATATCCATCATGATCAGGTCCGGGTCGAGCTTGGGAATCTCTTTCCTGGCCTCCGCGTCGTTCGCGGCCCTGCCGCAAACCTCGTATCCAAAACTCTCAAGGCGCCGGCGCAGGTCTTCGGCGGCCGTATCGTCGTCTTCGACGATGAAAATGCGTTCTTTACTCATGGGACAGCTTATCCAGTATCTCCCGAATGACGGTTTGCGGGGGCTTTCTTCCGGCATGGACGGTTATATCCGCCGTTTGGGCGTAGATCTCCGTGCGGCGCCGGTAGAGTATCCTGAAGAGCTCCCTCGGGTCTCCCCCCTCCAGGAATCGGGGCAGGCGCCCGTCCCTTTGGGCGCTTGCCATGACGCGGTCAAAAAGTATATCGAAGGGGGTGTCTATGTAAAGGATCGTCCCGAAGGAGCGCAGCCGCTCCAGGGAGGCCCTGTTGTCGGCGAGGCCCCCGCCGGTAGCGGCCACGACGGGGCCTTCCATGGACGAGAGGGCCTCGCAGGCCCGGAGCTCTCCTTCCGCCAGCGATGAAGGCCCTCCCTCGTCGAACAGCTCCCGGGGGGATTTTCCCGTGAGCTCCCGAACGAGATCGTCGGTATCCACGAACCGTGCCCCGGTCTTACGGGCCAATTGCGCGCCTATGGTGGATTTTCCCGTATGTTTCATGCCGGTCAATACGATGTTCATCTCCGTTGACTATACCCGAAACGGCCCTTGTATGAAAGGCCGTTGAGGGGGTATGTTTTCCCTATCATGACAGTACAGGGCGCCCTGACCCTTTCCTTCGTTCCCCTGGTTCTTTGGGCCCTCGTCGGCCTCGTTTCCCGGCTCGTGACCCCCCGGGAGCTCCCGCCGCGCATCGCTACGGGAATTCTCACGGGCCTCGGGGCTCTCGTTTTGGCCCTGCTTCTGCGGGTCCCCGCCGACGCCGCCGCCCGTCTCGCCTCCCTCAGGCCCTTCTTCTCCTATCCCCCGGTTTCCTCCCTCGTAACGGCCCTTTCGGAGGAGACCGCCCGGCTCGCCGCCTGCGCCCTAGCTCTCGCCCTGTCGGGAGGCTTCGGCGGGGACAATTCCCGGCAGCGCGTCCTCTGGTTCGGCCTGCTCGCGGGGCTTTCCATGGCAGCTATGGAAAACCTCTGGTTTTCCCTCTACATGCCCGGCACCCTGGCGTTGAGGACCCTGCTGACGGTGCCCATTCACGGCGCCGCGGGAATACTCGCCGCGGACGCCCTGGCGCCGGGAAAGCGCACTCTCCGGGGCCCTCTTACGGCGGCGGTCTTCCACTGGCTGTGGGACTTTTTCCTGGATCCTTCCCTGCCTGCGCATCCCGCCTTCCGGCTGGGGGCCCTCTTTTCCTCCCTGGGCATCATCTTCGCCGCCTTTATCGCGTGGAACCTCGTCCCCCCCGAGGGTGAATGATGGTATACTGCTTTAGATGCATACCCGAAAGTCGACCCTGACCCTCGCCGCCCTCCTGGCTCTTACCGTGCTCCTTCTCGCGGTCTCCGCGATCCTTCTGGTCCGTATCGGCACCAGGGCGGCGGACGTGACGAAAAAGCGGGAACATTCGGAGTTTGACTGGCATATCATGATGGTCGCCAAGCGCATGGACTCGCCCTTTTGGATCTCCGTGTACGAGGGAGGGAGAACCGAGGGACTCAGGAGGAAGGCCGTAATCGAGCTTGTCGGCCCCTCCTCGGACGCGGATCGCCAGACCGCCCCCTTCTGGATCGATTATGCCGTGGCCGCCAGGGTAGACGGCATTCTCGCCTACCTCTCCGACGACGAGGTCACCCGATCATCCCTGGCCCTGGCCGCCCGGCGGGGAATTCCCGTCATCGCCCTGGAAAGCGACACCATTCCCGAGGCCCGCCAGTCCTTCGTGGGGGTGAACAGCTTTGAGCTGGGCCGGGTTCTTGGGGGCTTGATCCGGGAGGCCGTCGGCGTTTCCGGGGACGCCCTGGTGTTTCTCGACGAGGCGGCGGGATACGGGCCCGAAAACATCATGCTCTCCGCCATTCGGGACACCCTCCGGGCATCTCCCCTGATCAGGGTAACCCCCATGGTGGTCGAATCCCCCTCCGGGGCGGGCTTTGAGTCCGCCATCCGCCAGCGCCTTCTGGAAGACCGCACGACGGATGCCGTGGTTTGCCTCAACGTGGAGGATACCATGCGGGTCGCCCAGGCCCTCATCGACCTTAACCGGACCGACCAAGTCTCGATCATCGCCTTCCGGGACAGCCCCGAGATCCTTGAGTACGTGCGCAAGGGCATCGTCCGTTCCGTCGTGGTTATCGACGCCGAGCAGATGGGCGGGAAGGCCGTGGAGGCGATGCTGGAGCTTCTGGAAACCAAGCACGCCAACGACTACGTGATCACGGACATGCACGTGATTACCCGGGAGAACCTGGAGGCGGTCAAGTGAGAAACCGCCGCGCCTACAGCATCCGGGAGCGCCTCTTCTACTCTTTTTTCCTCACCGCGGCCCTCATGTGCGTCATGGTCCTCTACAGCTTCATCGCCATCAACTCCATCGCCCTTTCCATATCCCGGGCCTACAAGACCAACGTATCCATAAGCGAGTTCCAGAACGCCCTTTTAATGGTCGAAAGCAGCATGGAGAACTACATCTCCCTTAAGACCTTCGAGAGCATCGAGAACTACTACAGCTGGCGCGGAAAGCTCGATACCCTCTCCCTGGACTTTCACGTGCCCCTTTCGAAGGACCCGATTCTCCTGCGGGAATACAAGATGCGCAGGCTCATGGAATCCTTCCTGGAATACGCCGACAACGCGGTATACGCCCGGCGGGGAAACAACCTGAGCGGCTACATGGCCTCCTACGCCACGGCCCTGCGCTACTACGGCTACCTTTCGGACGCCGTGGTGGACCTTAACGCCCACTATTTCCAGCGCAACGTGGCGGACTACAACCTTATCTTCCAGGACACCGAGCTCATCGAGCTCATAAGCATGCTCCTTTTGGCGAGCGTGATCGGGGTCAACTTCCTCCTGGTATACATCCTGATCGACCGGATCACGGTGCCCCTGGTGGACCTTTCCAACGCGGCGAACCAGCTCGCGGCGGGCAACTTCTACGTGGAGGTCCGAAAGGTTCACAGCGACGACGAGCTGGGGGCCATAAACCGCGCCTTCGACCGCATGACCGTGAGCATCCGGGAATACATCGAGACCATCCGCGAACAGGCCCTCACCGAGAGCCGCCTCAGGCAGCAGGAACTGGAGATGAGGGAGCTCTACAAGGACGCCCAGCTCAAGACCCTCCAGGCCCAGATCAATCCCCATTTCCTCTTCAACACCCTCAACGCCGGCGCCCAGCTCGCCATGATGGAAGGGGCCGACGATACCTGCACCTTCATCGAGAAAACGGCGGATTTCTTCCGCTACAATATCCAGAACATGAACAAGGATACCATCCTCTCGGAGGAGCTCGGCCTGGTGGACAACTACATGTACATCATGAAGGTTCGCTTTGCCGACCGGGTAGACTACGTAAAGGATATCCGGGCGGGCAACCTGGACCTTCCCATGCCGAGCATGGTCTTGCAGCCCCTGGTGGAGAACGCCATCAAGCACGGCATCTCGGAAATGAAGTCCGGGGGAAGAATCACGTTGCGGGTCTTCGAGGAGGATGGTACACTGACTATCGAGGTGAGCGACAACGGGATCGGCATGGCGAGCGACGCCCGGGACCGGCTCCTTTTCGGCTCCTATTTTTACGAGAACGGCGCCGCCTCCCCGGCGCAAACCCCCTCGGTGGGCATCGGAATGATCAACGTGATCACCAGGCTCAGGGTATTTTTCGGCGACAAGGACATCTTCGATATACGCTCCAACGACCCGGAACCGGGCACCACTTTCTCCATAAGGATCAGGAATGTACAGGGTTCTCCTCGCTGACGACGAACAGATCGTGATAGATTCCCTGGGCTTTATCCTGGAACGGAATTTTCCGGGGCAGATAGAGCTTTTTTCCGCCCGCTCCGGGGGAGACGCGGTGTCGGCTTGCCAGGATAACCGTATCGATATCGCCTTCATGGACATCAACATGCCGGGCTTGAACGGGATCGAGGCCATAAAGTCCATAAAGGCCTTCAGCCCCTCCATGGTAATAATCGTGCTCACGGCCTTTGACCGCTTCGACTATGCCCGGGAGGCGGTAAACCTGGGGGTTTTCGAGTACCTCTCGAAGCCGGTAAACCGCGGCCGGATCGCCGAGACCATGCGCAACGCCATGGGGGCCGTGGATAATCTGAGGCGAAAGCAGGTTTCCGAGATCCAGATACGGGAAAAACTCGACTCCGTGGTCAACATCGTGGAGAGCGACTTCATCTACTCCCTCATATTTCCCGGGGATCGGGGAGGGGACCTGGAGTCGTACCTTGATTTCTTCAATATAACGGACCCCGCCTTTTGCTTTCTCGCGGTAGAGCTGCCGGAGATAGAGGAGGCCTCCCGGCCGGGCGTTTACGTGACGCTTCGGGACATCCTTTCCTCCTCGGGTCCCTGCATCATCGGGCCCCTCATGCGAAACCGGGTGGTAGTATTCCTTCCGCGAACGCCCCTGCCCGAGGGCGAGGCCGACGCCAGGGAGCTCAGGGAGACGGTAAGGCTCCTTCAGGTGCGTCTCTCTACCCGCTTGGGCCTGAACGTGCGGATCGGGGTAAGCACGGTAGAGACCGATCTTTCCCGGTCCCTGGCGGCCTATAACGAGGCCCTGAACGCCCTCCTGCATTACGAAGGGACCGGCGGCGCGTGCTTCGCCGGGGATTCCGCCTCGACCGGCCGGGACCCCCAGGCCTCCGTGGAGTATCCCGACGAGAGCGAGCGCAAGCTTTTAGACCGGGCCGACGCCGGGGACTTTCAGTCCGTGCACAGCCTCCTTTCGATCCTCGTTTCCTGGATCGCCGCCCGCTGCCCCGGGACGCTCGATCCCCTTCGGTACAAGCTTTTGGAAATTCTCTCCGTAACCCGGCAACGCACCCGGGAACGGGAGGGGAATTTCGGCGGCTTTGAGGCCTGGCGCGACAGCTGGAGGGACCTTGCCGCCCTGAATACCCCTTCGGAACTTGAGGATTGGGCGCGCAACCGGCTGGACGAATGCATCGCCTTCGCCAATGCCCACAAGCTGAGCCGCATGAGCCCCACCGTATCCCGGGCCTGCGCCATAATCCGCGAAAACCTGGCCTCGGAGATTCTCCTGGAGGACGTGGCCCGGCAGGTAGAGATCAGCCCCTTTTATTTCAGCAAGCTCTTTAAGGAAGAAACAGGGGAAAATTTCATCGACTACCTAACCTCCGTCAGGATCAACAAGGCCAAGGATCTCCTGAAGGATACCTCCATGAGCGTCAAGGAGATCAGCATGGACGTGGGCTACGGGGACCCGAACTATTTCAGCCGCCTTTTCAAAAAAACCGTTGGCCTTACGCCGACCGAATTCAGGGAGCGCCTATGAACCGTGTCCGTTCGGGAATCCTTCCCGCCGCCGGAGCGGCCTGCGCCGCCCTTTTCGCCCTTCTTGCCCTTACTTCCTGCCTTCCCGAGAGGGAGTCTCCCCCAAAGGGCGCGAGCCGCAGGATCTCCATCGGGTTTTCCCTGGATTCCCTCATCGTGGAGCGGTGGATCCGGGACCGGGACGTGTTCGTGTCGACCGCCAACGACCTGGGCGCCGACGTTATCGTCCAGAACGCCGCCAACGACGAGCAGCAGCAGCTCAGCCAGATCCGCTACCTTATCGACAAGGGGGTGGATGTCCTGGTGATCATTCCCCAAAACGCGGATATCCTCACGGACCTGGTGGAGCGGGCCCGTTCCCGGGGCATCAAGGTGATTTCCTACGACCGGCTCATCAGGAACGCGGGGGTCGATCTCTATATGAGCGTCGATTCCGTCGCCGTGGGGCGAATCATGGCTGAAGCTATCGTCAAGGAAGCCCCCTCGGGGAACTACGTGTTCATCAACGGCCCCAAGTCCGACAACAACGTGGCCCTGGTGCAGGAGGGGCAGCGCTCGGTTTTCGTTAAGTACCCCGGCATCTTCCACCTGGTGGACTACTACGCGGAGAACTGGAGCTACGACCTCGCCTTTCGGGAGGTTTCCCGCCTTCTCGCCGAGGGCAAGCGGATCGACGCGGTGGTTTGCGGCAACGACGGCCTCGCGGGAGGGGTAATCCGGGCCCTGGCGGAGTACCGCCTGGCCGGGAAGGTTCCCGTGGTCGGGCAGGACGCGGATATCGCCGCCTGCCAGTACGTGGTGGAAGGCTCCCAGCTCATAACGGTCTTTAAGCCCATTTCGGAGCTGGCCCGGAAGGCCGCCAACGCCGCGGTGCTCCTGGCGAAGGGCGAGACCATCGTGTCGGCGGGCACCATCAGCGACGGTTCCCGGGATGTCCCGGTGATATGGCTTGACCCCGTGGAAGTGAACCG
>QKDA01000103.1 GCA_003246765.1 Spirochaetales bacterium
CCCCTACCCGAAAAGGGAGGCCAGCCGGCGGGTGATTCGGGCGTTTCGGGAGATCATGTCTTCCAGTTTTTCGGTGAAGGCCTCGAGCTCTCCCAGGGCGGAGCGCTGCCCCTTCATGGCCGCCTCTATGTCTCCCGCCGCCCCCGCGAGGGCGTCCATGCGTTCACGAACCGCCTCGCTTTCCCCCCGTTGGCGGTCGGCGAGACCCGTGATCTCCCGGGTCGTTTCCACCACCCGCTCGACGGCCTCCCTGATGTTCGAGCTTTCGTCCGCCTGCTCCCGCATGGCTCCCGAAATGAGATTGATGAGATCCGCGCTCTCGCCGACCTCCGCGTTCATTCCCGCCACGATTTTCCTGGTTCCCTGCGCCTTCTCAAGACCCCGGCGGGTCCGTTCCTCCATCTCCTTAATGTGGGCGCCGATGTCCTTGACCGCCCGAGAGGCCTGCTCCGAGAGGTTTCGGACCTCCTGGGCGACTACCGCGAAGCCGGATCCCGCGTCTCCGGCGTGGGCCGCCTCTATGGCCGCGTTCATGGCCAGGAGGTTGGTCTGGGCCGCTATACGGGCGATGGCGGAGAGCCGCTCGGAAACCGCCTTGGAAGCCGTGGCCACCTCCTCGATCTCGGAGGAAAGCTCCCCCATCGCGGAGGCGCTTTGGTCCGCCCCGGAGCGGAGGGTCGCGGTGCGCGCGAAGGCAACCGATGCCGAGGCGGTCACCGAATCGATGCTCGATATCATGCTCGCGATGGCCGAGGCGCTGCCCTCTATGGCGGCGGCCTGCTCGCGGATGCGTTCTCCCTGAAGGCGGTTTACCTCCCAGAGGGAGCCGAGGCTTTCCGTCGCCTGGGTAATCGCCATGGTTTGCTGTTCCACCGCCCTTCCCACGGTCTCCAGGGCCTCCGCGATACCGTGCCGTACCGATCCGGAACGGTCTCCCAGGGCCGCCAGGGCGGCGGCGTCCGTTTCCACCTCGCCGATGGTGCCTTCTATGTCCGCGAGGAGCTTGTCCTGGCTCTCGATGACCCGGTTAAAGCCGTCGGTAATGCGGCCGATCTCGTCGTCCGCGCTGATCACGAGAACCTTTCGGGCCTCCCGGTCGCTGTCGCCCAGGGCCTCAAGCCGGTCTCCGAGGGCCTTCATCCTGACGGCTAGGGGCCGGCTCTCGAGCCAGAGGGCGATGAGCCCCAGGGCCGCGACGGATATCCCGAGAAGGGTCATCTTGACCGCGAACTCCCCGACGATATCCGTCTCTTCCTGGACCGTGGCGGAGCTCTCGGCGTCGAGCCCGCCTGAAAGGGCCGCATGGCCGGTGAGAAAACCGTACCCCGCGGAAAAAAGGAGAGCGAAGGCCAGGTATACCAGGACGCCGCCGATCTGGAACTGCCGCGTGATGATCGAAGCGGCGGCCTTTCCGGACAGGCGCGTTTGGTTTCCCCGCTCGATAAGCGGGAGGGTGTAGCGTTCCATGAGACGGATCTCGATGAGCGCGGCGTAAAGCCCGATCGCCGTCGAGTAGACGAGGCTGACGTAGAGGCCAAGCCCGAATACGGGGTCCCCCTTCAGCATCCCCCGGGCGACGTGCTGAAGGAGAGGCCCTAAGAAAAACCCTATCCCGTTTACCGCGAGAAAGGTCCTGACGACCCGGGATAGGCGCTTGCCGATTTCCCGTACGGAGTCGGAGTCTCCGAGCTTCTCCCCCGGGGAGCGTTCCAGCCGGGAAAGGGGGGCTGTCTGGACGAACAGGACCGCCGAGGCGACGGCGATCAGCACCCCCGTGTTGGCCAGGAACAGGGGCAGGCTGTCGGTGTAGCGGCTCCAGTCGCGGAGAACGAAGAAGATATTGAAGTTCCACAAAAAAGCGACCCCCGCCAGGGATACGAGAACCAGGGTTCCGATGGTTTTTGTTCTGATGCTCATAAGCACAAGCATAGTGCCTTGCGGCCGTAAATGTGCGTAAAAAGAGGGAAAAAACCCGTGCCGATCCGTTTATAACTCCCCGTTCTTTATGGTAGGATCGGCCCATGATGACAAACAACCGCGCCATGAACCGCCTCCAGGCCGCCTGCGCCGAAAAGGGCCCCCTCTGCGTCGGTCTCGACACCGACCCCTCCTACCTGCCGCCGGAGGTGCTCGCGAGCTTCGGCTCCCCTGCGGAAGCCGTGCTGGCTTATAATCGCGCCCTTATCGGCGCGACCGCGCCCTTCGCGGCCTGCTTCAAGGTACAGATCGCCTACTACGAGGCCATGGGCCTCGCGGGGCTCGCGGCCTACTCGGAAACCCTCAAGGCGGCGCGCGCGGCGGGGATCCCGGCGATCGCGGACGTGAAGCGCGGGGACATCGCGGACACCGCCAAGGCCTATGCCCGGTCCCACTTCGAGGGCGATTTCGAGGCGGACATCATCACGGTCAATCCCTACATGGGCTTCGATACCCTGGAGCCCTTTCTCGAGTACGTCGAAAAGCGCGGCAAGGGCGCCTTCGTGCTCCTCCGCACCTCGAATCCGGGGATGAAGGATATCGAGTGGCTGCCCCTCTCGGAGGAGGGCGCGGCCATGGCCGGGGTGGGCGCCGGTTCCCGGGTGCTCGACGCGGTGGGCGCGGGGCTCTCCCGGGCCATGGAGCGCTTCGGCGGCGCCGGCGAACTCGCTCCCTTCGGGGCCGTGGTCGGCTGCACCGAGGAGGCGGACGCCCGCGCCCTCCGGGACCGCTACCCGAATCTCTTTTTCCTGATTCCCGGCTACGGCGCCCAGGGAGGGGCAGCCCGGATCGCGGCGGCTCTCCTCGACCGAGCGGGGGGTACGGTGAACTCCTCCCGGGGAATCCTGACGGCCTGGAAAAAGGACGAAAGCCTCGCGGACAAAAGGGCGGCGGGAAGGCTTACGATGGACGATCTCGCAGCCGCCGCGTCCCGGGCCTCGCAAGAGGCGAAGGCGGACCTCCTCGGGGCGAAGGCCCTCCTGAAGGCGGATGCCGCCGCAGGCTCTTCCGCGCCGGGGAACCCCCGCTGATGTGCGCCCGCGACGGTTTCGACCCGCGCTTTCCCCGCTCCGCGGAGACAGTTTCGGTTATCTCGAACCGCGAAATCGAGGCGGGGGTATTTTCCCTGGCGGTTTCCAGCGTTTCCGTAGCCTCTCCCCGGCCGGGACAGTTTTTCATGCTCCGATCCCGGCCCTCGGCGGTCTTTCTCGGCAGGCCCATCAGCGTCTACCGTTCCGATTCAGACTCGATCA
>QKDA01000014.1 GCA_003246765.1 Spirochaetales bacterium
CCTCGTAGGAACCGGTTATCTCGTCGTCGCCCTGGTCCTCCGTAAGCTTCGCGTCGTGCACCGTGGCGGTGACCCCGGCGGCGTCGGCGTCAAGGGTGAAGTACTCCACGAGCCTCTGCGGGGTATCGCCGTCCCAGTGCTCCACCGTGAGGGAATCGGTGAGGATTCCCTTCATGAAGGCGAAGGGGTCAACGGACCGGAGATCCTCAACCGGAGGAAGGTCAACGCCCAAGGTTCCGGAGGTTTTGAAGCGGAGAGACTGGAGGGTGCCGATACCCTCGGCGCCGAAGGTGATCTCCTGAAGGGTATGGCTCCCCGCGGCGTAGACGAAGCCGTAGTCCAGGGGGACCGCGAGCCCTTCGCCCCCGGTGCTGACCGTGAGGGGATAGCCCGCTCCGTCCCACTCAATGTCCACCGAGAGGGCGAGGGTACTGCCTACCCAGGTTTTCTTCGAGACCAGGCGGCGGTCGTCGTCCCAGGAGGCCTCGATTTTCACGGGCGCGGGGAGGGAGCTGTCGGTTCGGGTCACGGAAAGGGGATACCACTCGCCGTCGAAGGAGAGCTCCGTGCTCGAGCCCTCGTTCTCGGAGGCGTACATGCCGAACCTATAGGGGTCTATGCCGGGGGACGCGGGATCGGGAAGGACCGGCACGGTAAAGGCCGGTTCCGTCGGGCTCGCGAGCTCCAGGGCCCCGTGAAAGAGTGAAGCCAGGGCCTCCTCGTCCGTGAGTTCGGGATTCGTTTCCGCTGCGGCCGCCTTGACCGCGGCTACCGCCGCCGCCACGTCCAGAGCCGCGGAGAGGGCCGTTTTGGGCTCCGTCACCTTGGGGGCCGGGGCTGCGGGAACGCCGTAGTTTTCTGCGAGCCTGTATTCGGCGCTGAAATTCCAGTGATCCGTATCGCTGTCCTTGCCCGGGAGCCAGAGGCGGGCGAAAAAGGCCGCGGGCTTGTCGTCCGCGGTGCCTGACGAGCCGAGGGAGGCCTCGGTCCAGACCGCGCCCCGGTAAACCGGCGCCGATGCGGCCTCGTTGAGGGCGAAGCGGGTGCACCAAAGGGGCGTTCCGGCGGCGCTCACCGCGGCGGCGGTGCCAGAAAGGGTGAAGGAAGCCTCCGTGACGGGAGTTCCCGCCCCGTCGTAGCCGAAGGTCTTGAGGGTTTCGGGAGACGCCCCGGAGGGGGCCCCGTCCCAACGGCTGACCGAAAGGAGCCGCCAATCCGGGTCGTTCCCGTAGGCATAGGCCTCGACCCACTCCAGGGACCCGGAACCGTCATAGCGCTGCCTCTGATATACGAGGCCGTCATCGTTGACGTAATCCTCCGTGACGTACGAAAGGACATCGTCGCAATACCACTTTGTTACCTCTACGTCCACGGGGGTTTCACCCGCCGTGCCGGTGTACCGGGAGCTCACCGATTCCCAGGAAGCCGGATCCGACGGGGTAATATCCTTTCCGTCATTTCCGAAATCGAAGGAACAGGAGGCTGCGAAAACCGCCGCAAGGCCGATCGCCGCCGGCAAGACCGTTCGTTTCATGGCAACTCCTTTTCCCGGGAAGAGGTGGAGTTTTCGCCCTCCCCAGGTTATACTTACCCAGTATACCCCACAGAGAGGATTTCTTCCATGTTCCGAACCGTCCTCCCCCTCGCGCTCCTGTGCGCCCTCCCCCTTTCCGCCCAAATCCGGGTGGATCTCGCCACGCCGAGGCTGATCGACGAGTTTTCCGACTATCAAGGGGTACTGGACGATTACGCCCTTCAGTACCGCGACGAGATCGCGGCCATCGTATCGGAAACCCTCGACAAACCCCTCTTCATGGAGGGTTTCGGCATGGCTGCCTCCGCGGCCACCGCCGTCCCCGCCGCCCTGCGCCCCCCCGCGTCGCCCTTCCTCTCCGCGGGTAGCAGCGCCGCGGTATACGCCGAGGATCTCTCCGGCGAAACCCCGTCAACGCTCTCGAACCTGGACCCCGAGTCGGACATGAAGGCAGGGCTCTGCGTCCTCCCCCTGGCGGTACAGGGAGCCCTTCCCTTCACGGTTCTGGGGCAGCGGGGCTACGCCGGCCTTGCCTTGGGCTACATCTACGCCGACACGGGGGAGTACGGCGTGGAATCCCTCTCCGCCGGGCTCTTTGCCGGGATTACCTTCCTCGCGCCCAGGACCGCTCCCCGGATAGTCTCCTGGGAAGGCGTCAGCCTTGAGGCGGGGGGAGACTGGACAAACAACCGGATGAACGCCCTCTTCGAGCCCGGAAGGATCACCCAGGATATTCCCCTGGATCCCGACGGCGAGGGGCCCCTCGTACCCCAGGACATTACCCTCGCGGTGGATCCGGAGGTTCGCGCGGGCATAGCGACGGAGCTCATCTGCCTCAGGGCTTCCCTGAGGACCGGGGTAACCCTCTTTCAGGCCCTGTCGCTCTACGGGGGAGGCGGCATTCTCTGGAGCAGGACCCGCACGGGGATTACCGTGGAATCCGACGCCCCCATCGTCATCGAGAGCTATGTCAGCGATCTTGTGGACCCGGAGCATCCCGGCAGCATAGCCATTGACGGGACCGCGGCGCAATTCGCCGCCTATGCCCTCATGCCCTACCTGCAGGGAGGGCTGCTCTTCCGGGTGGGCCCCTTCGGCATGGGGCTGCCGGTTGTCTGGAAGCCCGGAGAAGCCCTGGGAACGGGCTTTTTCGTCGGGGTTAGCCTGTGAAAAAGCCCCGGGGAGGCCTCTCTCGCCGTAAACTCGCGGCCCTTTCCCTTTCCGTGGGAGTTCTGGCGTCGCTCCCAGCCGCCGGGGGAGAACGCGAAAGCCCCTGGGGCCTCCTGAGGACCGCTGCCCTCTGGCAGGGGGAGGCGTTTTCGGTTCCCCGCCGGGATCCGGGAAAGGCCGGTTTCGGCGCCCGGGGAGGCTTTGAGCTCCGGGGGCTCGCGGCGGATTCCCTGGCCCTCGCCCTGGGAATCTCCTACCGGTGGAGGGAAACGGGCGAGACGGTTCAAACCCTTCCGGGACTTGACCTGGAAGCGGGATGGAGGCTCCGCCTCGCGGGCCAGGCGGCGCTCCAGCCCTTCGCGGCCCTCGCGGCGGAAGCAGGTCAGGGCCTTTCGCTCCGCTTCGGGGCGGCGGCTCAGCTTCGCCTACGAGGAGCCGACTGGCTATCCCTCGTTCCCTCGGCGGCCCTTCCCTTCGGCGATCCCGGCGCCTTCAGGCTCTCCCTCGCCCTGGGCCTCCGCCGGGAAGCGTCCTGGCTGGTGCCGGTCCCCCCGGCGAAAGCGGAGATCCGGGCGGAACCGGAGCTTTTCTCTCCCGACGGGGACGCCCTCTCGGACACGGTGCGCCTATGGATTCACTCCCGCCATCGATCTTCCGTTTCCCGGTGGGATCTCTCCGTCGTAGACGCCTCGGGGTCTCCCTTCCGCCGTTTCTCGGGCTCCGGCTCCCTCCCCAAAAGCCTTCTCTGGGACGGGCTTTCCGAATCGGGGGAACTTCCCAACCCGGGGGAGGACTACCTGGCCGTGCTCGAGACCCGGGACCATGCGGGGAGGGAAGAATCGAGCCAAACCCGAATCACCTGCGACATCCTCATCGTTCCCGAGGGAGATACCTACAAAATCAGGGTTCCGGCGATCCGCTTTCCCTCCAATTCATTCACCCTTAACCCCCGGGAATCCCGGGAGCTCTACGAGGCGAACAAGGCCGTGCTCCAGCGCATAGGCGCCCTCTTTCTCAGGTTTCCCGATTATTCCCTCATCGTGGAGGGTCACGCGAACCCCGTGTGGAGAGGCGATCCGGAACGGTTCGAGCGGGAGCAGCGGACGGAACTCATACCCCTGTCCGAAAAAAGGGCGGAAACGGTGCGGCAGGCTCTCGTGTTGGCGGGAATCGAGGAAAACAGGATACGAACGGACGCGAAGGGAGGGCTCGAACCCCTCTCGGACGCCCAGGATCCCCGGAGCGTGGCGAAAAACCGGCGGGTGGAGTTTATTCTGGTGAGGAATCCCTAGGGGAGCGAAATACGGCGCAAAAGGCCGCTATGAGACTGCCCGAAAGGGCGATTCCGAGCCCCCGGTGCATGGCCTGGGCGTCGAGGCCGTCCCCGGCGCCCCGGAAAAAGAGGGAGATGCCGAAGGCGGAAAGGGCCATTCCCCCGGCGATACCCGCCAGGGCGGCAAGGTCTTCGGCCCGCCGGGCTTTCGGCGACGGGGGAGGAGGCAGGGCCTCGCTCTCCTCGGGGGCTGGAATAACCCGGGGATCCTGGTCCAGGCCGGGCGATACCGGCTGGGACTGGTCCGGGCCGGGCAAGCCCGGCTTGTACTGGTCCGGCGCCGTCATGACCGGAAGGGGCTCGCCCCCTTGATCGGGACCCGCCGCGCCGAGGGATGAGGTCAGCATGAGGGCGGCCAAAAGCGACGCCAGGGCGCGGCGCATCCTACTCGAGCCCCTTTGCCTCGTCCCAGAAACGGTCCATCTCGGCGAGATGGGCCTTGTCCATCGGGATGCCCGCCTTTTTCATGGAACCTTCAACGTGGCGGAAACGCTTGGTGAACTTCGCGTTGGTTCTCGTCAGGGCCACCCCCGGGTCCACCTTGAGGTGCCGGGCCACGTTCACGACGGCGAAAAGAAGGTCCCCGAGCTCGTCCTCGATCCGCCCCATTTCGCGGCCCGCCACGGCTTCCCGAAGCTCCGCGAGCTCCTCGTCAACCTTCGGCCACACGTCGTCCAGGGTCGCCCAGTCAAAGCCCGACTTCGCCGCCTTTTTCTGCAGCTTATGGGCCCGCTCCAGGGCGGGCATTCCCCGGGAAACCTCGTCCAGGATCGAGTCCGCCTTCCGGCCCTCGACGCCGCGCTTGATGAGGTCCCACTGGGCGAGCACCTTCTCCGCGGTATCGCTCCTGCCCGCAGTCCCGGGGCCCGCGAAGCCCTCGGTTTCGCCGAACACGTGGGGGTGCCGGCGCACGAGCTTATCCGAAACCTCTTCGAGGGAATCGCGCACGGCGAAACTTCCCCCCTGCTCGTACATGTAGGAGAGCATGACCGCGTTCAGGAACACGTCCCCGAGTTCCTCCTTCACGTGCTCCGCATCCCCCTCGGTGATGGCCTCCACGGTCTCGTAGGACTCCTCGATAAGGGTTTCCCTGAGGGTCAGGGGGGTTTGCTCCATGTCCCAGGGACAGCCCCCGGGGCCCCGCAGCCGGGCGATAATTCCGTAGAGGCGAGCGAAGGCCTCGAGGGTTCCCGCGGGGGGAGAGGGCATTTGTATGGAGGACCAGCGGTCGGCCCCTCCTGTATTCTTGTCAGCGTCGCTCATGGTACGGCTCCTTGCCTCTATTGTACGAGTTTTTTCTTCTGCCATTCCTTCTGGAAGGCCTCGGGCCCCTTCTCGAGCACCCCCGAAAGGAGTTCCGCCGCGGGGGGCCACACCACTGACAGGGAAATGCGCTCCTCGGCGCTGAAGTCGGAAAGCACGTAGGAAGCCACGTCGGCGTGCTCGGGACGGCCGATGCCGAAGCGAAGGCGCCAGAAGTCGGCGGTGCCCAGCGCGGCCTTGGCGGAGCGGAGCCCGTTATGCCCCCCGAGGCCCCCTGACCACTTGAGGCTCGCGGTTCCCAGGGGAAGCTCCAGCTCGTCGTG
The DNA here is from genome assembly GCA_003246765.1 of Spirochaetales bacterium. Classification (GTDB taxonomy): domain Bacteria; phylum Spirochaetota; class Spirochaetia; order Treponematales; family Treponemataceae; genus Teretinema. The sequence goes on from QKDA01000014.1 coordinate 5,624, forward strand.
AACCACCAGGAGATTCTCCGGCGCGAGCCTGAAGAAGGCCGCCGCCTCCCCCATGGATTCCCCCGAAAGGTTCATGAAGGTTTCGGGCTTCAAAAAATGGACGAGCCGGCGCTCCCCGCCCGAGTCCACCGAAAGTGAGCCGTACAGGCCCTTGAACTTCTTTTGCCAAGAAAGGGACGAAAGTAAGGGAAGGGAATCGGCGAACTGCCAGGCCACGTTGTGCCGGTTTCCGGCGTACTTGCGGCCGGTATTCCCGAGAAAGACCACCAGGGATATCATGGCTCCCATTGTACCCAAAAGGTAGGGATTAGTGTATACTTAAGGCACTATATGGGTAAAACAGAGAATGAAAAACGGGTCTACGTGATCGGGCACAGAAACCCCGACACGGACTCCATCGTGTCCGCCGCGGCCTACGCGGCCCTCAAGCAGGCCCAAGGGGCCTCCAACTGCGTCGCCGCCCGGGCGGGAAAACCGACCCCCCAAACCGAGTACATCTTCAACCGATTCAAGGTGGCCCTGCCCGAGTTCGTGCCGGACCTGGTGCCCAAGGTGGCCTACCACTTCCACGGCGACATCGACACCATCGGCGAGGAGACCTCCCTGTGGGAGGCCATGGAACGGCTCGAGAAAAACCGGACCCGGGTGCTTCCCGTGGTGGACTCCTCCGGACGCTACCACTCCCTCCTCCACTACAGCTCCTTCGCCCAGAAGGTGCTGAAGATGATCAACCCCAAGCAGAAGACCGTCATCCAGACCAGCGTGGAGCTCCTCTCCTCGGTGCTCCATACCCAGGCCCTGGTGGTGCACAACCCGAAGGAACTGAGGAAGAGCCCGGTGATCATCGCCGCGGCGGAGACGGAAACCTTCAAGGAACACCTGGGGGTGCACATCCCGGGGAACACCATCGTCATCACCGGGAACCGTTCGGACATCCAGAGGCACTCCATCGAGAACGGGGTGAGGGCCCTCATCATCACCAACGGCACCATGCTCGACAAGGACCTCCGGGAAGAGGCCGAAAGGCGGGGCGTCTCGGTGCTTATAAGCCCCTACGACACCGCCTCCACGGCCCTCCTCATCATCTATTCCATGCCCGTCACCTCCATGTCCAACACGGTGGTGCAGCCCGTGAACCGGAGCGACCCGGTCAAGCGGGTAGCCCCCCTCCTCTCGGAGGCCCCGGGCAAGACCCTCCCCGTGGTGGACGACGAGGGAATCCTGGCGGGGGTAATCTCCGAGAGCGACCTCTACCGGGAACCCAACATCGAGATCATCATGGTGGACCACAACGAGTTCTCCCAGGCCATCGAGGGCATCGAGAACTACCGCATCCTGGAGATCATCGACCACCACCGCCTCGGGACCGTCTCCACCCGGAATCCCATTACCTTCATCAACAAGCCCGTGGGGGCCACGAGCACCATCGTCACGAGCCTCTACCAGGAATACCGGGTGCCCATAAAGCCCGAGATCGCCTCCATTCTCCTTTGCGGCATCCTGGCGGACACCCTGGTGCTCCAGAGCGCCACCACCACCGAGCTGGACCGTTCCACCGCGGAATACCTGGCGAGCATCGTGAACCTGGACATAGAGACCCTCGGGCGGGACCTCATGCAGGCGGCGAGCAACATCGCCGGGCGCACCGCCTCGGAGCTCATAGGCCAGGACCTGAAGGCTTACGAGGAGGCGGGGCTCTCCTTCACCGTCAGCCAGATCGAGGTGGAAGACCCCCACGGAATACTCGCCCGAAAGGGGGAGTTCGTGGAGGAGCTCGAGCGGCGGCGCGAGCGGGGAGGCCACCTTTTCAGCGCCCTTTTGGTCACCGACATCACCGCCCTCTCCAGCATCCTCGTGGTATCGGCGGAAAAGAACTTCGAGCAGGCGGTGGCCCTACCGAGGCAGGAAGAGTCCGTCTTCGTCATGCGGGACGTGGTCTCCCGGAAAAAGCAGCTCATGCCCATCCTCTCGGAGCTGGTGGAAAGATATGCCGAAGCTTGAGATCCTCTACGAGGACGAATGGATAGCGGTCATCGACAAGCCCTCGGGACTCCTCTCGGTGGGCTTTCCGGGAAACCGCTCCAAGACCGCCGAGGACCTCCTCACCGCCTCGTGGCGGGGCCGGGGAAAGGTACAGGCATACCCGGTGCACCGGCTGGACCGGGACACCTCAGGGGTCATGGTCTTCGCCAAGAGCCCCGAGGCCCGAACCCGCTTCATGGACGGCTGGCAGGAAATCGTGAGCGAGAGGACTTACCGCTGCGTGTGCGTCCCCCGCACCCGGGGCCGACTTCCCCCCAAGCCCCTCCCCGACTCCCTCACCGTCGACGAACCCATCGCCTATAACGCCAAGGACGTGGGCTTCGTTCCCCGCAGGGACGACGCCGAGGCCCGAAAGGGCGCGGAACGGGCAGTGACCCGCCTACGGGTGCTCCAGCGGGGGAAGGGGCTCGACCTCGTGGAATGCGAGCTCGAAACGGGGCGCAAGAATCAGATCCGCGTCCACCTCGCCTACCTCGGGCACCCGATCCTGGGGGACGAGGTGTATGGGGAAGGCGCGGGAAAGAACCTTCAGGGCAGGGGTCGCAACGGCGGCGCCCCGGAAAACGGCATTGGGCGGCTCGCCCTCCACGCGCGGGTCCTCGCCTTCACCCATCCCTTTACCGGGGACCCCATGCGCTTCGAGTCGGCGGAACCCCGGGAGTTCGCCCGCGTCGTCGCTGATAGCCTTAAACGGGTTGATCGGGAGCCGTTACCTGAGTCCCGGGAGACTTTGACCAAGTCCCGCCCGCCCGCCGAAAGCCGCGCCCCCCGGGGCAAAAAAGAGCGCTACCCCAACGGAAGCAAGTTCATACCGGGAAAATGAGAAAAGCCGCAAAGGGAGAAATACGATGCTGACAAGGGAAACGGTCGCGAGGTTCCTCGGGGAAAACGGCTACGGGAATTCCGTGGTTTTCCTGCACTCGTCCTTTAAGTCCCTGGGGCCCGTGGAAGGAGGCCCCGACGGGGTGATCGACGGCTTTTTGGACGCGGGAAGTACCCTCGTCGTGCCGGCCTTCTATTACCTCTCCGCCGCTGCGCCCCCCGGCAGGAACTACTTCCGCAACGGCATAGACTATACCAACCGCACCTTCGACCCCGTTTCCTTCGAGGGCCGCCCCGACCAGATCGACCCTTCCATGGGCATCCTCAGCAGGGCGGTTCTCGCCCGCGCCGATTGCCGGCGCTCGGCGCATCCCGCCAACGGCTTCGCGGCCCTAGGGCCCCTTTCGGAGGCCCTCATGGAGGGGCAGGACTATCTGAGGGTGTATTCGGTCTACGACCGGGTCTTCCAGGGTCCGGAACCCGCCTGGATCTTCATGCTGGGAACCCAGCTTACCTCCTGCACCCCGATCCACTACGCCGAGCAGCGGTCTGGCCGGGAGCCCTTCAGGCGCTGGGCGGTAACGGGGGGAAAGACCGTGGAGGTGCAGGTGGGAAGCTGTTCCGATGGGTTTTCGAACCTGGAAGAAGAACTGATGGGAATGGACAGCCGGCACAGCCTGGGAGAGGCGCTCCTGAGGGTATTCGCGTTCCGCCCCTTCGTGGAAGCGGTTGCCGAGATCATCCTCACGAACCCCCGAATCACGGACTGCGGGAATCCCCGCTGCCTGCGCTGCCCGGACATGATCGCCGGGGGGCCCATCCTCAAGTAAGCGCCCTTAGTCCTTCCAGGGGAAGATGAAGCTCCTGAGGCTTCGGGTTCCCACGGTTTCCTCATCTTCCGCCAGTATCTCGGACCAGGGGATGTGCTTGCGGGCCTTCACGGGGTCGAGCTCGGGATGGGCCTCAAGCCAGTCGTACTTGAACATCCTGAGGCGGAAGGCCTCGTTGTGGGCCAGGATCATGCCGGTAACCCCCGGGAGCATGAACACGAGCACCGTCGAGAGGGCGGTCACTACTAGGGTATAAAGGAACATGAAAAGGGAGAAGCCGGGATTGTCGAAGAAGATAATGGCGCTCTTCTTCACGGCCTTCCAAAAGCGGTCCTCCAGCTGGGAGCGAACGGGAAGGAACCACTGCATGGAAAGGACGAAGGCCACGGCCACCCAGAACATGAGCACCCCCAGGGCAAACCCGATAACGTTGCCCAGGGAAAGGTAGTAGGGTATGGCCACCGCCGCGATTAAGGCGGCGGCGCCCATGAGCAGGGCGAACAGGGCCCCGTGAAGGAGGCTCTCCCGCAGGGCCGCCAGCAAATCCCGGAAGGTAAAGCTCTTGTACGCGGCCACCCGGGCCATGAGCTTGGAGATCGCCAGGAGGAGCACCCCCTCGGCCAAGGCCGCCAGAACGAGGATGCCCACCGAAAGGGGGGGAATTCCAGAAACGGAACCCGCGAGGTAAAAGCCTCCGAAGGCCACCCCCAGAACCGTCACGTTGAGGGAAATGATAGACAAAAGGTTGTCCCATCCGTCGAAAAAGGCCTTTTTAATGAAGAATCCCGTCATGGGGCCATGGTAGCACAAGAACCTTCTTTTTACTATATTTTACGGACAAGTTCAGGAGGATCACCATGTTCACCCACCCCGAAATTCGCCGCAAAACCGCGGTTTCCTTCCTTTCGGCGGCCCTTTTCGCCGCCTTGCTGGCCCTGTTCCTTCCGTCCTGCGCGGGGAAAAAAGATTCCCCCTCCGGGAAGGCCGGCGACTCCCAATCCATAGCGGTATTCGTTCCCGGGGTGGTCTCCGGCAGTCCGGTTTACGAGATGCTTGTCGCGGGGGTAGAGAAGGCGGTGGCCGAATTTCCCTCGGCCAAGATGCAGGTCATAGAGGCGGGAACGAACCAGGCGGAATGGGGAGACAAGCTTACCTCCCTCGTGTCCGACGGCCGCTGGTCCCTGGTGATCACCTCCAATCCGGCCATGCCCGAGATCGCCGCCCCCGTGGCCGAGCGCTTTCCCGACTGCCGCTTCCTTATCTTCGACGCCTATCTCGCTGGCAATCCCCGCATAGCCACCTTCCGCTACAACCAGCGGGAGCAGGCCTATCTCTCGGGCTACATGGCCGCCCTGGCCGTCGAGGGGGGCATGCCCCTGGCGGGAAAGGCCAAGAAGGTCGGCCTCATCGCGGGCCAGGAATACCCTGCCATGAACGGCATCATCCTTCCGGGCTATCTTGAGGGGGCCCGGGCGGTAAACCCCGCCTTCGAGGCGGATTTCCGGGTTGTCGGCAACTGGTACGACGCCACCAAGGGCGCGGAGCTCGCCAAGGCCATGCACTCCGCCGGGGCGGGAGTCATCATGCCGATCTCGGGGGGGGCCAATCAGGGGGTCCTCGCGGCGGCCCGGGACTCGGGCTTTTACGTAGCCTGGTTCGACGACAACGGCTACGCCAAGGCCCCGGGCAACGTCATCTCGAGCTCCGTCATGGCCCAGGAGCGGCTGGCCTACGAGAAAACCCGCGCCTGGCTTGAGGGAAAGCTCCCCATGGGCGTTCCGGGAACCGTGGGCGTCGCCGAGGGATACGTGGACTTCGTAAGCGACGATCCCCTGTGGGTTTCCACCGTCCCCGAGGACCTGAGGAAGCGCATGCTCTCGCTGGTGGAAGACCTCCGTTCGGGCAAGCTGAAGCTTCCTGTCGAATGAGTCCCTCCCGGCGCCTGGAGCTCCGGGGGATCACGAAGGTTTTCGAGACCCCCGACGGGGCGGACGTGCACCGTTTCACGGCCCTGGACCGGGTCGACATCGTTTTTGACACCTTCTCCCTCCACGGAATCCTCGGAGAAAACGGCGCGGGGAAGTCCACCCTCATGCACGTGCTTTCGGGTCTCCTTCGACCCACCTCGGGGAACGTCTTCATCGACGGCGAAGGGGCGGACCTTTCCTCCGCCGCGGAGGCGCTTAAGCGGGGAATCGCCATGGTACACCAGCGGCCCCGGCTCGCGGATTCCCTCTCGGTCCTCGAAAACGCCCTGGTGGGGCTTCCCGGCATGGCCGCCCGCAGGAAGGAACGGGAAGCGGCCCTTCGGGAGATTTCCGAGCTCTGGGACCTCGGCCTGAGCCTAGAGGCCCCGGCGGGCAGCCTCGATCCCGGTTCCCGCCTCCGGGCCGCCCTCTTGGGGGCCCTTTTCCGAAAACCCGATTTTCTCATCCTGGACGAACCCACCGCGGTGCTCTCCCGGGAAGAGGGAGAGCGCTTCATGGCCTCCGCGCGAAGGGCCGCCTCCGAGGGCATGGGGATCATTCTGGTTACCCACAAACTCGACGAAGCCCTCCGGTGGGCGGACCGCGTTACGGTGCTCCGCCGGGGTTCGGTTGCCTTCGACGCGGCCGCTCCCTCCCCGGAGGAGGCGGTCCCGGTTTCCCGCAGTACCCTCACGGCCCTGCTTAACCCCCTGGAGAACGCCGACGCCCCCCGGGAAGCCCCTGT
>QKDA01000018.1 GCA_003246765.1 Spirochaetales bacterium
GGCGCGGGTCGCCGGGGAAACCGACGAGATCTGGACGGTCAGCCTTGCGCTGACCGGGGGCACGGAATACGCCTTCAAGTTCGATTCCTCCGGCGCCGCGAGCAATTGGCCCCTGGATCAGAGCTGGGGAAGCCCCGCCGGTTCCGCGCCGGTGGCGGGCGGGGGAACAACGGGGTATTCCCTCTCGGCGGGCGGCGATAACATTGAATTCACCCCGGAGACCACGGGGAACTGGAGCTTCACCTTCAATAAAACCCTGGCAACCCTGGACGTCAGCCTCTCCGGATAGGAGGGCATGATAATTTTTTTCGGTTTTCGCGCGAAATTCGTTGCGCGATTTGGCAAAGTGCTGGTATTGTTATAAAACCGGTTTATTAAAACGGTTTACCTTTTGGAGGTAGTATGAAAAAGATTCTGCGCCCGCTCCTTTCCCTCGGCGCCCTTTTCCTCGTTGCGACAGCGTTTTCCTGCGCGTCCGGCGGGGCTCCGGCCGCTTCGGCCCAGGCCGCTTCGGCCCAGGCTTCCGCAGCGGGAAAAGCGGGTCCCTCGAACGCCCTGAGCGCCGCTCCAGGAACCTTCGAGAACGCCGCCCCTGCGGGACTTCCCGGGGTAATTGCCCTTAACTCCAAGCTCAATCCCTCCGCGGACGAGCTGGTTATCTACTATGTCCGCCCCGACAAGGATTACGCCAAATGGGCCCTGTGGCTCTGGGCGGTTCCCGGCGGCGACGGCTCCAAGGCCTGGCCCAAGACCCAGGATTGGAAGGTTCAGGACGGCATCGGCTACATGCGCTTCAAGCTCGACGGTTCCGACCTCGGGGTAAAGCCCACCGGCGGCGACGGCCAGCTCGGCCTCATCGTCCGCGAAAAGGCGGGCTGGAACAAGGACGGCAACGACGACCGCGTGTGGGACACCAACGTTTCCAACGTGGTCGCGATCTTCTCGGGCGACCAGGCCACCTACGCCGCCAAGGAATACAAGCCCAAGGCCATGACCGCGGTCCTCGAGAGCGAGACCCAAATCCAGCTCCTCTTGAGCGGACGCTACGGCCTCGACACCGACGGCGGGCCCTCGGGCTTTACCGTGGCTTCCAAGTCCGGCAAGGACTACAAGATCGCCAAGGTCTACAACACCGAAAGCCCCGACGATCCTTCCAAGAACTACGCCCGCCGGGTAACCGTCGAGCTCTCCGAGAACGTGGACCCCGCGGACGCCCTGATCCTCAAGAATCCCGTGTTCGAGGGCGACAAGCCCGTGGACGCCTCCAAGCTCGCGGTGAAGCTCGCGGAACGCGCCGTTCCCGCGAAGGACTACGAGCTCGGCGCCCTCTACGATCCCGCGAAGAAGTCCGTGGAGTTCCGCCTTTGGGCCCCCACCTCCTCCAAGGCCGTAGCGAACCTTTACAAGGGCGGTTCCGACAAGGCCCCCCTCGCCTCGGTGAGCCTCGTCCTCGACAAGGCCACGGGCGTGTGGTCCGGCGTCTATTCCGCCTCCGATCCCGACGGACTCTTCTACGATTATTCCCTCTCCAACGCCAAGGGCACCGTGAGCGTCCTCGACCCCTACGCCAAGTCCATGGCGGCCTACCGGAACGAGGGCGGAAACGGCCGGGCGGCGATCGTCAACCTGGCCTCTCCCAAGGCCCTGCCCGCGGGGGGCATGAGCGCCTCCCCGGTTAAGCTCGCCCAGAGGGAAGACGCGGTCATCTACGAGATGTCCGTCCGGGACTTCACCGTTTCCCCCGACTCGGGGGTCAAGGGAAAGGCCGGAACCTATACCGCCTTCATCGAGAAGATTCCCTACCTCAAGAGCCTCGGGATTACCCACGTGCAGCTCATGCCGGTGCTCAACTTCTACTTCACCGACGAGACGAACCAGGCTTACGAGGGCTCCGGTACGGTCAGCGGCAACAACTACAACTGGGGCTACGACCCGCACAACTACTTCACCCCCGAGGGCTGGTACTCCTCCGACGCCGAGAATCCCTACGCCCGGGTGGCGGAGCTCCGCGCCCTGGTGAACGAGCTTCACAAGGCCGGAATCGGCGTGCTCCTGGACGTGGTGTACAACCACATGGGCACCACGAGCTTCCTGGACGACATCGTCCCGGGTTACTACTTCCGCACTAACGCCCAGGGAAAGCTCACCTCCAACTCGGGCTGCGGCAACGACGTGGCCACCGAGCGCACCATGGCCCGCAAGCTTATCGTGGATTCCCTCGCTTACTGGACCAGGGAGTATAAGGTAGACGGTTTCCGCTTCGACCTCATGGGACTCATGGATTCCAAGACCGTCCTGGACGGCTACGCCGCCGCCAAGGCCATTAACCCCTCCACCCTGTTCGAGGGCGAGGGCTGGAAGATGTACAACGGGCCTACCGGTACCGCCGGGCTGGACCAGAACTACATGACCAAGACCGATTTCGTGGCGGTCTTCAACGACGAGATCCGCGACCTCGTGAAGGCCGGCGGCATGAACGAGACCGGCAAGGGGCTCATCACCAAGAAGGCTCCCGACACCGAGCGCCTCTACAAGAACCTTCTCGGCCAGCCCCAGATGAACTACAAGACCGACGATCCGGGGGACAACCTCCAGTACCTGGTTGCCCACGACGGACTGACCCTCCGGGACACCATTTCCCACAATGCCCAGCTGGACGCGGCCGACCCGGCCCAGAAGGCGGAGCTCGTGAAGCGGGTCAAGCTCGGCAACTTCGTGGTACAGACCGCCCAGGGCATCGCCTTCATGCACGGCGGAATGGAACGGGGACGGACCAAGCCCAACGTGACCAAGGCCCAGAACGAGACCGTGGGCAAGTTCGTGCGGAACAGCTACGACTCCGCGGACAACGTGAACCAGATCGTCTGGACCCTGGACGCCGACTGGAAGTCCGTGCTGGACTACACCTCCGGCATGATCGCCTTGAGGAAGTCTCACGGCGTGTTCCGCATCGGGGACATGGCCAAGATCAACGCCGCGGCGAAGCTCTATCCCTCCCCGGAGGAAAACCGCCTCTGCCTCGCCTATTCCCTCGATTGGACCGACGGGACGTGGTTCGTGGTAATCAACGCGGAAACCAAGCCCATGAGCTTCGACCTGGGCGCGGACCTCACGGGCGCCGCGGTCTTCGCCGACGCCTCGGGCGGCTCCGCAAGCCCCATCGCCAACCCGAAGGGCCTTACCCTGACCGCTGCCGGAGTGACCCTG
>QKDA01000085.1 GCA_003246765.1 Spirochaetales bacterium
TCGCGCCAAGGTCGCCAAGCTTTCGGGAACCTCCTCTTTCAGGATTTCCTCTCCCTCCCTGGTTGCCGGGGTCAGGGGCACCGATTTCGGCCTCGACGTGATTGCCCCCCTTTCGGATACTCCCGCGGTAAACCGGGTATTCTGCTTTGAGGGACTCGTGGCGGTAAGCGCCGCGGATAGACCGGTATTGGAATCGGTGACGGTAGCCGCGGGGCAGATGGTAGAAACCCTCGCCGGCGGCGCGGACTCCGCGAAGGAAGAAAGGCTGGTGGTAAAGCCCATCGCCGAGGAAGTAAAGACCTATTGGGAGCAGAAGCCCGGGGTCGGGTACGTGGACGGATCCCCCAGGGGCGAAGAACCTGCCGAAAGCGTCATTCAATGGCGCGATGAGGGCGGGTACCTTGTCCTTGACAGGCCTTGGCCCCGCACCGGAACCCTGCCCTCGGTCAAACGGCAGGCGGCGATTCCCGCGTGGGCTTCCGCGGCGCTGCCGTATCGGTTCATGCCCAGGACACCGGACCCGACCAGTGGTATGTCGAGGCGGGGTATTCCGCCGGCTGGGTCATGATCGGTTCCGGCGCCGCCCTCGGTTTGGTAACGGTCCTCGCTAAGTAAGGCTCAAGTCGAATTTTCCCTCAAAAACGTATCCCCCGGAGCCGGTGACGTAAAGCTCGTTGCTTTCCGCGTCCCAGCTCGCCGCCAATCGGCGGGACTGGTCCCGATCCCTTTCCAGGACCGCGTCGGGCTGTGCCGTGAGGGTGCCGAAGTCGAAAAGGACCAAGGCGTCCCGGTCGGCGGTGCCCGTCCTAACCGAGGCGACCAGGGTACCGCAGGCCGCGGCGCAAACCGTGCTCGGAAAACGGGGTTCTACCCGGGCCACGAGGGTATCCCGGGTGATGCACCGGGCAATGACGGGGGTCACCCTGCGTTTTGGGAAGGCCCGGGCCGCAAGGTTTTTCAGGCTGCGGTAGTCCAGGGATCCCATGCTTTGGGGAAAGGCCACGAGGATGTCCTCGGCGATATGAAGGGCCGTGAAGGCCGTGGCGATTCCCTCATGCTCGATTATCTCCGTGTCTCCCCCTGAAAGGGGCGTAATGACCTGTCCTCCCAGAAGCGAGAAGGGCGACCCGCAGGAGATCCTGAACTCGTGGGCCCCGAGAACCTCGACGGTTCGCTCCCCATAGGGGGTCTTGAAGAGGATAGCGCGTTTTTGGACCCGCCCCGAATCGAAGGCGAATCGGGCGGCGCACAAAAGGGCGTCTTCCGCCGCCCGCTCGGGCTCGCCCTTCCTGCTGAAGGCCCTCAGCTCCCCCCCCTCCCCGAGAAACACCGCTCCCGAGGCCCCAATGCCGAACCGGTAACCGCACATGAGGCGCGTCGCCTCATGGAGGGCATCTCCCGAGGGGCGCGCATCAGGCGGCAGGGATGCTAGGTCCGCCAAGACAAAGCCGTTCCCCGCGATCTGGAGCTTAAAAAAGGGTACGCTCAGGCGCCGAGTCACTGGCGGTCGGTCCTGAGGGCGCGCCGGGCATCGAAGCGGGCCCGGGCGAGGTTCACGAGCTTCATCACCAGATCCGCATAGGGAAGCCCCGACGCTTCGCACATCTTGGGGAACATGGAAATGGAGGTGAATCCCGGAATGGTGTTTATCTCGTTGAGGTAGAGGGTATCGTTCCTTTTGTCGATGAAGAAATCTACCCTGGAAAGACCGGAGAGATCCAAGGCTCGATAGGCTTGAATCGCGGTCTGTCTCACCTTCCGGGTCAAGGCTTCGTCAATATCCGCCGGAATCTGGAGGGCCGCGCCATCGGGATCGAGATACTTGGCGTCGTAATCGTAAAACTCGTGGCTGGGCACGATCTCTCCCGGGGTATAGGCCACGGGGGCCTCGTTGCCCGTGACGGAACACTCGATCTCCCGGGCGGGGATAAAGGGCTCGATGATTATCTTGTCGTCCCAGAGAAAGGCTTCCCCGGCCCGCTTTTCAAGTTCCTCGCGGTTCGAGGCCTTCGCGGCTCCCACGGAGCTGCCCGCGCAGGCGGGCTTGACGAACAGGGGCCAACGCAGGTCCCGTTCCGCCTTGGCCACGAGTTCCCGGCGGGATTCCTCGTTCTGCCAGTCGGCGATCTTGGCCGATACGAAGGGTACCACGGGAAGCCCCGCGGCCTGCCAGATCACCTTGGTTTTTTCCTTGTCCATGGCGAGGGCGCTGGCCATGACGCCGCCCCCCACGTAGGGAACCTCCGCCATCTCGAAGAGGCCCTGGATCGTGCCGTCCTCGCCGTAGGTTCCGTGAAGCACCGGGAAGACGACGTCTACGGGAATTTTTTCTCCGGCGCAGACGAAGGCCCCGGTCAGCCCGCCTCCGGGAACCACCGAAACCTGGCGGCTCTCGTCCGCGGCGAAGGAAAGCACCCCGGCGGGGTCCCTCCTGACCGCCTCGAGGACGGAGTCGTCCTGGAGGTACCAGGCTCCGTCCTTGTCTATGGCGATGGCGATGACCCGATGGGCCGCCGTCGGGACGTTTCTGACGATGGACGTGGCGGAACGAAGGGATACCTCGTGTTCCCCGGACTTGCCTCCGTAAATGACGGCGATATTCATGCTTTCCCCTTTGCGCCCCCGCGGACGCCTGCGAGTTCCTTCAAGGCCTTGGCCGCCTCGGCTATCTCGTCGTAGCTTTCCGTTCGGTCTCGGTAAATTATCGAGTTTTCGTGGCCCTTGCCCAAGAGGAGGACCAGGTCTCCCGGCTGCGCCAGGGCAAAGGCCTTCCGGATGGCGGCCCTCCGGTCGGGAATAAGGAAAAGCTCATTCCCCCGGGCGAGTTCCGGGCAGCCCGCGGCGATCTCCTCCAGGAGTTCCATCGGGTCTTCGCCCCGGGGATCCTCGTCGGCCAGGATAACCACGTCGGAGTAGTCCGCCGCGATGCGGCCCTGTTCGGGCCTCTTGAGGGTGTCCCGCTCGCCGCCCGAGCCGAACAGGCTGATGATGCGGCCCTGAACCCGATTCCGAAGGGGAGGGAAGATCTCCCGGAAGGATGACGGGGTGTGGGCGTAGTCCACTAGAACCTCAAAGTCCTGGCCTTCCCTCACCGGGGTCATGCGGCCCCGCACGGGCGTGAGCCGCTCCAGCAGGGGCAGGAGTTTCTCCTCCTCCGCGTCCAGAAGCCGGGCAACGACGATAAGCGCCGCCAGGGCGTTCTTTACGTTAAAGGACCCCGGAAGGTTAATCCGGGCGGGGAGGGGGATGCCCCGGCGGTACAGCTCGAAATCCGCGCCGCCCTCGTCTACCCGTATATTCCGGGCGTAAAGGGTTCCCTTCGAGTCCGCCGAGGGGGAGGTGGAGAAGGCGTAGACCGGTTTGCGCGTGGCGGAGCGAAAATAGGGCGCCGCGGAATCGTCCTCGTTGACCACGCCGAAGGAGGGCACGGATCTTCCCCCCTTGACGTGGTCGTGGCGGTCCAGGGCGCGAAACAGGTTCGCCTTGTCCGACTTGTACTTTTCGTGGGTTCCGTGGAATTCCAGGTGTTCGTGGGTCACGTTGGTCATGACCCCCACGTCAAACAGGACGTCCCCGAGACGGTTGGTCCGCTCCGAAAGACCGTGGGAGGAGCTTTCCAGCACCGCGTATTCCACCCCTTCGTCTCTCATTTCAGCCAGCCGCCGGTGAATGGTCACCGCCTCGGGGGTGGTCTGGTGTTCCGGGTTGGGGATAACCTCGCCGCCGGAACAGAATTCCACCGTGGAGATGAAGCCCGCTTTCTTTCCCGCCAGGCGGAGGAGCTGGAAGATAAGGGAGACGGTGGTGCTTTTACCCTCGGTGCCGGTTACGCCGATTACCGCCAACTGCCGGGAGGGATGATCGTGGAAGGCCGCCGCTACGGGGGACATGGCGAAACGGGCGCTCTCGACCCGAAGGTAGGTCACGCCGGGAGCGAAGCCGTCGAGTACCCCTTCGTGAATAATCGCCCGGGCGCCCCGGGAAACCGCCTGGGGGATGAACCGGGCCCCGTCGGCGTGAAGCCCCGGCAGGGCAAAGAAGAGAAAACCCGGCTCCACCGAGCGGGAATCGTAGGCTAGGCCGGTTATCTCGGGGTCGGCGTCGCCGCGGCGCTCGAGAATAAGCTCGGGATTGACGAAGGTTGAAAGTTTTTTTCGCATACTATGGAACGTAAGCATACCAAATGCGCCCTTGAGTTTGCAACACCTGTGGCGCTATTATAGGGCCATGTACGAAATTCGCGTAGAGGCGGACTTTGCGGCCGCCCATTTTTTGAACGATTTTCACGGAAAATGCGAACGCCTTCACGGGCATAACTACCGGGTCCTCGCCCACGCCCGGGGCGAAGCCCTGGATTCGGGGGGAATGCTCGTGGATTTCGGGGTTCTCAAGGGCGCCCTCCGGCAGGTATGCGCCGGCTTGGACCATCGGAATCTCAATGATTTCCCGGAGTTCCGCTCGAACCCCAGCGCCGAAAGGATCGCGGAGTACGTGTACCGCCGGATGAGGGAGATCCTTCCCGACGCCCCCCTCTGGGCGGTGGACGTGTATGAGACCCCCACGAGCAGGGCCCGCTATTTTACAATGTAACAACCCGTCCTTTCCCGGTAACCCCGGAAAGGCCGATTAGTTTGTAAAGGGAATAATCAACCTCACGAACCTCAAAGCAATTTTTATTTTTTGGGAGTTGCCATGATTGACGTACAGCATGTCTCCCGGTACTACGGCACCTTCAAGGCGGTCGACGACGTAAGCTTCTCCGTTAACCGGGGGGAGATCGTCGGCCTTTTGGGTCCGAACGGCGCCGGGAAAACCACCACCATGCGGATGATCACCGGGTTCCTCGGCCCATCCGAAGGCTCTATTCTCGTCGACGGAAAGCCCATGTCGACGGAATCGAAGGACCTCAAGCGCCTGATAGGGTATATGCCCGAATCGGCGCCCCTCTACGGCGACATGATCGTGGAGGACTACCTCTCCTACGTCGCGGGCGTTCAGGGCATGGACAGCGCGGAAAAGGTGCCCCGGATCGCGGTTACCTGCGGGCTCACGGAGGTCATGCACAAAAACGTGGGCGAGCTTTCCCGGGGATACCGTCAGCGGGTCGGCCTCGCCCACGCCCTCATGCACGATCCCGAGATCCTCATTCTCGACGAACCTACCAGCGGCCTGGACCCGAACCAGATCATCGAGGTTCGCCAGCTCATCAAGGAGATCGGGAAAACCCGCACGGTCATCATTTCTACGCATATCCTGAGCGAGGTGGAAATGCTGTGCGACCGGGTCATCATCATATCCCGGGGAAAAATAGCCGCCGACAGCCCCACCGCCGAGCTTCGCGCCCGGTTCGGTCACCGCTCGGCCCTATCCCTTCAGGTTTCCGGCCCCTCGCCCGATGCCCTCGTCAAGGCCCTGGAAGGAATCGAGGGGGCCGCGGGGGTAACCCTGGCGGAGGCTCCGGGGAATCTCGTTTCCGCCCTCATCTCGGTGGAGGGTTCCGCCGAGATCAGGCCGGCGGTTTTCGAGCTCGTCAAGCAAAAGGGCTGGACCCTTTACGAACTGGTCCTGAGGCAAAACAGCCTGGAGGACGTGTTCCGCAATCTTACCTCAGGAGGCGACGAATGAGCGGCCTTCCATCAGCCAAGGGAGCCAAGGCCCCCGCCGCGGCGGTCATTCTCCGCCGGGAACTTTCGGCCCTGTTCTCGGGCCCCGTGGCCTACATCGTATCGGCCCTTTTTTTGGGCTTTTCGGGGCTTCTGTTCTTTTCTACCTTTTTCCTCGTGAACCGGGCGGAACTCCGGGGCTTTTTCGGGGTGCTCCCCATGCTTTTCGCCTTCTTCGTTCCCGCCCTCACCATGAGGCTCCTGGCGGAGGAAAGGCGGAGCGGTTCCATAGAAACCCTCCTAACCCTGCCGGTAAGCGCCTTCGACGTGGTAATGGGTAAGTTTTTCGCGGTTCTCCTTTACATCGCCGCGATGCTGATTCCCACCCTGGCCTACGTAGTGACCGTAACCGTCATGGGAACCCCCGACGCGGGGCCCATTTTCGGGGGTTATCTCGGGGCCCTCTTCCTGGGCTCTGCCTTCGCGTCGGTGGGGCTGTTCGCCTCGGCGGTAACGAAAAACCAGATCGTGGCCTTCTTTATCGCCTTCGCGGTCTCCTTCGGCCTCGTAATCCTGGACCAGTTCCTGGTGATCTTCCCCTCCTCGATCGTGGGCCCCCTGGACTGGCTTTCGGCGGGATCCCATTTCGATTCGATCTCCCGGGGCATCGTAGATTCCCGGGACCTGCTGTACTTCCTGTCGGTCACCGCCGTATTCCTCGCCCTGACGGTGAAGACGGTTCAGGAAAGGAGGGAAATCTGATGAATCCGCTGAAGCGTCTCATTGACTGGGTGAAGGGACCCAAGAGCGACTTTGCCCTCTTTATCGTCTTGGTGGTTCTCCTCAATGCCGTGGGGGCTCGGGCCTTTTTCAGGCTCGACCTGACCGCCAGGCATTCCTATTCCCTTTCTTCCGTGAGCCGGGAAACCGTCAAGACCCTCGAAGAACCCCTGGGGGTGAAGGTCTTCTTCTCGGACCAGCTCCCGGCTCCCTACAACTCCGTGGCCCGCTATCTGGAGGACCTCCTGGTGGAATACAAGGGCGCGGGAAACCGGTACCTGTCCGTTGAGTCTTTCGACATGTCGAAGGCCGAAAACCAGCAGCTCGCCTCGGGTTACGGCCTCCAAATGGTACAGCTGCAGGAGGTAAAGGATAACGAGGTGGGGATCAAGAACGCCTGGATGGGCATGGTCATCGTCTACGCTGACGGGATCGAAACCCTCGACGGCCTCACTTCCTCCGACGGGCTTGAGTACCGCATCACCACGACCATCGGAAAGATGGTGGCCAAGGCGAACACCCTCTCGGGCCTGTCCGAAAAGGTGCGCATGACATTGTATCTTTCCCCGGGTCTCGGCAACTTCGGCATTTCCGGGTTCGACAAGGTGAAGAGCGAGGTCGCCGCCGCATGGGGCAGGGCAAACGCCAAAAACCTCGAGCGCATCGATTTTGCGACCCTTGAGCCCGCGGCCCCCGGGGATGTGGATGCCCTCGTATCCCGGTACGGGCTCCCCAAGATCAGCTGGGGAAAGAGCGGAAGCGCGGAGGAGGGTTCGGGGGTCATCGGTCTCACCCTGGAGTACGGAGACCGTTTCCGCACGGTTCCCCTGTCCGTCAGCCGCGGGCTTTTCGGGTACGGCATTACCGGTCTGGACAGCCTGGACTCGGGGATCGCGGACGCCCTGCAGGCTCTCATGACCCGCTCCTCCAAGGTGGGGTACGTGACCGGTCACGGGGAGCTCTCCCTGGAGGATGCCCAGACCGGGGCGGCCAATTTCTCGTCCGTGATCTCGGACCTGTACGAGTTTCAGTCCCTGGACCTTTCCTCGGGGGACATTCCCGCGAACATCGCCAGCGTGGTCATCAACGGCCCCAAGACGCGCTTTTCCGAGACCGAGCTGTACCGCCTCGACCAGTTCGTGGCCCGCGGGGGGAGCCTGCTCCTGTTCCTGGATCCCTTCGAGGAGGTGCAGGACCAGCAAATGGCCATGTACGGCCTTCCCCCGGCCTATAACCCCGTCGATACGGGGCTCGAGAGGCTTCTTGGCGCCTGGGGCGTCTCGGTAAAACCCGCCTACGTGCTGGATAAAACCTGCTACACCGCCCGTCAGCAGGGGGCAGCGAGCGTTCCCCTCTACTATGTCCCCCTCCTGGGAAACTCAGGCATGAACCGCAAGAACCCGATAAGCCGCGGCTTGACGGAGGTGCTCATGCTGGCCGTCGGAGAGGTCTCCCTCGCGGAGGATCTGCCTCAGGGCGTTACCGCTACGGTTCTGGCCGAAAGCTCTAGGGAATCCTGGCTCATGAGCGAGAACGTATCCCTTTCGCCCTATGCCATGAGGGTTCCCCCCTCGGACCAGATGGAGTCAAGAAAGCTGGCCGTGCTCCTGGAGGGAAAATTCCCGAGCGCCTATACCGCCCCCCCGGAAGAACTGGCCCAACCCGGCGCCGATGGGGGGCTGGTTTCAAAAACCGCGGTTGCGGCAGGCCTTCAGGCGGGGAAGGTGGTAATCATGGGTTCTTCCGCGATTACCTCCGGTTCGGTCATGGACGAGAAGGGGCAGCAGCCCGTGGCCATGTTCGTGCGGAACGCCCTGGATTACCTGAACGGCAACGGCGACCTCATCGACATGAGGACCAAGGGCCTTTCCAGGAATCCCCTGAAGGCGAGCTCCGGAGGGGTCAAGGCCGCGGTAAACGCCGTTAATCTCTACGGGCTGCCCTTCCTGGTAGCCCTCGGGGGGCTCGCGGCCTGGAGGCGGAGGGTCGCCCGGAGGAGGTCCATCCGCTCCCGCTACGTGCCCCGGGACGAAAGGGAAACCGCCCCCGCGAGGGGCGCAGAGAAGGGAGAATCCAAATGACCGCTCGAAAAATCGTCTTGCTCTCATCTATAGCCGTATTGTCGGCGATTTTAGCCCTGCAGATCCTCTTAGGGGGGCCCGCGGCGGCAAAGACCCTGACCCTGAAGGAATCTCCCGACGGCATAAAGATTACTGCCCCCTCGGGGACCGAGGTATTGCTTTCAAAAAGGAATGACCGGTGGACCGTGGGAACCGCTTCCTATCCGGCGGATCCCGGGCTGATCTCCTCATTGGCGGAGTCACTCTCCAATCTGAAGGTGCTCGGTACGGTTTCCGCTTCCGGGGCCGAGGAACGATTCGGCCTGGACAAGGCTTCTGCCCTCTCGGTGGAGCTTACGGCGGGGGGCAAAACGCTGCGGAAGCTTAAGGTAGGAAAGGCCTCGCCCACGGGACAGCAGTCCTACGCGACCGTGGACGGGGCTAAGGAGGTTGTGCTGGTTTCCGGGAACCTCGGAGAGAGCCTCGGGAAGGGGGAAGGAGACTTCCGCGACAAGAACGTCTACGCCTTCGGCGCCGATACCCTCATCGGGGTGAGCGTGCAGGGGGATGAATCCTATTCCCTCGTAAAGGCCGGCGATCCGGCGGTTTGGAAGGCCGTGACCCCCTCGGGCGGCGCGGATACGGAGATGGACGCGGAAAAGGCCGGGAGCTGGGTTTCATCCCTCGCGTCCCTGCGTGCCCAAAGCTTCCTCAGTGACGACCTAACGGTGCCGGCGACGGCCCTGGCCGCGGTGAACCTAGACTTCGGTTCCCGGAAGGTACGGGTAGAGGTGCTTGAGAAACGGGGCGATTCGGAGTACCTCATGAGGTGCAGCGAAAGCCCATCGCCCTTCACGGTATCGAGCTATACCGCGGAAAAGTATCTCAAGAAGCTTTCCGAGCTGGCAAAATAAGGAACAAAGGGCGCGGAGGCAAACTCGGCGAACAAGCCGGAGGGCACCGCGCTTAAATCGGCGGGGCCCCGGGCCTCCGGCGCCCCTGATAGGGCCCTCTCGCCGGGGGCTCCGGCGTAAAGCCCTCGCCCATCGTGGGCGCGCTGCCTCTTACCGGGGAATGCGCACGGGAATTCCCGCGCGGTGGAGCTCATCCTTGATGCCCCCGACGGTGTATTCTCCCGAATGGACCATGGATGCGATAAGGGCCGCGTCGGCCTTGCCCTCGGTGAGGACTTGGGCCATGTGAGCGGGAGTCCCCGCCCCGCCCGAGGCAACCACGGGAATGCTCACGGCCTCGGAAATCATGCGGGTCAGATCGAGCTCGTAGCCCTCCCGGGTCCCGTCGGCGTCGATGGAGTTGAGCACGATTTCCCCCGCGCCGAGCCGCTCCGCCTCCAGGGCCCATGCGAGGGCGTCCAGCTCGGTGGCTACCCGGCCCCCGTTGACGTAGACCCGATACCCCGATTCCATCGCGGGGTCCCGCTTGGCGTCCATGCCGAGGACGATGCACTGGCAGCCGAAAATGGCAGCCCCCTCGCCGATGAGGGCGGGATTGCGTACCGCCGGGGAATTGAGGCTCACTTTCTCGGCTCCCGCCTGTATGGTGTTTCGTATGTCCTCTACGGTGGAGATGCCGCCGCCTACGCAAAAGGGAATGAAGACGCGGGAGGCTACCCGGGATATGAGGTCCAGGGTAGGGCCCCGGTCCCGGGCGGAGGCCATGATGTCGTAAAAGACGAGCTCGTCCACTCCCTGCCTGTAATATTCCGCCGCCATCTCCACGGGGTCGCCGATGTCCACGTTATCGAGGAATTTCACCCCTTTGGTGGTACGGCCGTCCTTCACGTCTAGGCATACGATGATTCTTTTTTTCAGCATGGGGTTCCTCCCGGCCTTCCAGCGGCACCGGTGAAATTGGCGAGGATTCTCAGCCCCGGAGAGCCGGATTTCTCAGGGTGAAACTGGAAGGCCTCGAGGGTACCGTAGCGGACGCCGCAGGGAACGGGCATCCCGTACTCGGTAACGGCAGTGACCGACGAAGCCTCCGAGGGGTCGATGTAATAAGAATGGACGAAGTAGAAGTCCGAATCCGGACTGACTCCGGCGAGGAGGGGGGAGCCTCCGTTGCGGGGAATGAGGGAATTCCAGCCCATGTGGGGAACCTTGAGTCCCTGCCGGCGAAAATCCTCCGGAAAACGCCGGACCGCGCCGGGAACGAGTCCCAGGCAGGGGGTGTCGCTCTCTTCGGAATAGTCGAAGATGATCTGGGTGCCCAGGCATATGCCGAGAATCGGGGTGCCCGCCTGAAAGCGGTCCCTAAGGAAAGAGTCGAACCCCGTCGTCCGAAGCTCTCCCATGGCGAATTTCGCCTCCCCCACGCCGGGGAAGATGAGACGGTCCGCGCCCTCCAGGTCCTGAGGCCGCCTGGAGACCCGGTAATCGGCGCCCAGGAAGGCCAGCGCCCTCTCGACGCTGCGGATATTGCCCGCGTTATAGTCAATTATTCCGGTCATGCCTCAATCCTACCCGCCGAACCCCGGAGGGTCAAGCTGGGAACGGGATCTGCCGATACGTAGGGTGTATGCCCCTCAACGAGCTTATCTCATTGCTTATCAAGGTTCTCGCTACTCCCGAGGTAATCGCCGTGACCGTGGCGATCGCCCTATACGTCAACATCGTTATCTGGATCGTTCGCTACCGCAAGCGCCCCGCGGGAATGGTTCCCCGGCGCAAGATTCGCGCAAGCGCCCCCGCGGAGAAAACCGAGGAAGAAGAAGCCGAAGCCGAAGAGGAAGAGGAATAGGTTCAAACCGGTTACGGGAATTCCCTTCCCGGGGAATGAGGGATCCCTTCCGAATCCCCCGGGGGCACGTCGAAAGCTCTTTGGTCTTCAGAAGCCACGCAATCATGCTGCCCATGTCGGAACGCCTCCATGCGGGAAACCCGAGCTCCCTTCGAGCCGTTCGGTTCGCCCCCTCGTAGAGGAGGGCTTCCGCTTCCGCCTCGAGAAAGCGCCCAGGGTTCCGCTCGATAAAGGACCTTACCGCCGCGAGGTCCCCGCATTCACTGCGGGCAGTACCGTCGCAAAGGTCGCAACCGGAACAGACGGTCTGTTCTCCTCCGGGGGCGTCCTTCCCGGTCCGGGGATCCCCCAGGGTAGAAAGCAGGGAAAGCCTCCTGCATGTTTCGTTTTCCGCGAACTCCGCCAGTTTGAGAGCCCTGCATCGGGCCAGGGGCTTCCCGATGCGCTCCGCCTTCAGCCGGTCCAGGGGGCTCCACAGGAGCACCGCCTCGGCGCTGTTTCCGTCGCGGCCCGCCCGGCCCGCTTCCTGAATGTAGGATTCCACCGTGGGCGGGGGATCCCGGTGAAGCACCGTACGGACGTTGGGCATGTCGATTCCCATGCCCCAGGCGCAGGTGGCGGCCAGGATTCCCTCGGGGGCGTCGCGAAACCAGGCTTCCACGGCGGTTTTCTCCTGCCTGTCGAGTCCCGCATGGTAAAAACGGCAGTCCAGGCCGGGAAAGGCGTCCATGAGAATCGAGGCTACCCGTTCAGTACCTCCCCGGGTGGAGCAGAATACGATCATGGGCCGCCTTCTCCGGGCGGTTTCCCTCAGGAGAGCCGCTTCCTTGACGAAACAGCGGTTCACCGAAAAGCGTATATTCGGCCGGTCCGACTCCCCCCGTACGAGGTGGGCCCTGCCCCGGAAAAGAATTTCCGCCGCCCGCTCTAGAACGACGGGACTAGCGGTCGCGGTGAAGGCGGTAACCGCCGGGGGATTGATCCTTTCTATGAGATCGCCGAGGGCGAGATAGGCGGGCCGGAAGCTGTCGCCCCATTCGGTGACGCAGTGCGCCTCGTCGACGGCTACGTGGCTGGGCCCCATTCTTTTTATCCTCTCGAGGAGTCCAGGGCC
>QKDA01000194.1 GCA_003246765.1 Spirochaetales bacterium
GCAGGCAGGGCTGCATGGACCGGGGATGGAGAACCTGGGAACCGAAATAGGCCAGTTCCGCCACCTCGTCGTAGGTCGCCACCGGAACGGTCCTTGCCTCCTTGACGACCCTGGGGTCCGTGGTGAGGATGCCGTCCACGTCCTTCCAGGTTTGAACCTCATCCGCCCGGAGGGCAGCGCCGAGCATGGTGGCGGTCAGGTCGCTGCCCCCGCGGCCGAGGGTGGTGATGAAGCCCTTCTCGTCCTTGGCGATGAAGCCGGTGACCACGGGAATGGGCATGCCGTCGCCGGGCTTTCCGTCCCGGTAAGGCCCGAGGATGGTCCGGATATTTTCCCAGGTGGAGGGCAGGAGATCCGCCGAGGTATAGGTAGAATCCGAAAGGAAGCCCACGTCCCAGGCGTCGCGGAAGGCGGCCCGGATTCCCTGGGAGTTGAGATAGGCCGACATAAGCCTGACGGAAAGGCGCTCCCCGAAGGAAACGAGATAATCCTTGGAGCGGGGGGTTACCTCCCGGAGCATGGAAATGCCCGTGAGCAGGGTGCGAAGTTCTCCGAGGAGCAGGTCAATGTCGGATACGGGAACCCCGAGGGCTTCTGCGGTATCTTTATGAAGCTTTTCGACGGCATCCAGGGTGATTGTACCCGAAAGGGCCGCGTCGGCCGCTTCCAGCAGGTGATCCGTGGTATCTCCCATGGCGGACAGAACCACCACCGGGCGTTTAGGGGCGAAACTCTTGATGATTTCAGCCACATGCCTAATGCGGTCCGCATTGGCTACCGATGACCCCCCGAATTTCATTACAATCATATTGCGCTCCGTTAGTTATAATTATTCACGACGAAGGAGAACTTGTGCATAAATATACCAAATACCGAACACTTGAACAATAGTCCCTTGTGTCCTCCGGGAGCAAAATGCTACAGTAGCCCATGAGTCTTAAGGAATTTTCACTGGTCATCTACAAATTGCGCCCCGCCGTGGTAACCTCCCGGGAGGGCGATAAATACGAAATAAGCCTGGAGGGGGAAACCAAGAAGGTACGGGAGAAAGACGTATCGCTCCTCCACCCGGGCCCTGTAAAAGGCATAAAGGCCGTGCTCGAAGCCTTGGTGCCCCAGGCAGACATGAAAGAGGCAGCGGAGTTTTTTTCCGGGGAAAGCCCCCTTTTTTCCGAGGTTGCCGAGCTTCTTTGGGGAAACCTTCCTCCGGAGGCAGCCTGGGGGGCGTGGAAAGCCCTCGCGGAATCGCCCTGGTTCGAAACAGGATCTCCCGACGAGCCCCTGAGGGTTCGCGGCGCCGAGGAAGCCTCCGCCATACTGCAGAAAGCCCAGGCCCGGCAGGAGGAAGCGGCAGAAAGGGAGGCCTTCGCTTCACGGCTCCGGGCGACCATGGCGGGGAAAGCCGGGGTGGAACTCCCGGAAGACGGCAAGTTCCTCCAGGACATTGAGGCCCTGGCCCTGGGAAAGAGCGATAAATCCCGGGGATTGAAGGACGCGGGGATTCCCGAAACCCAGGAGAACGCCCACCGCTCGCTCCTAAAGACCGGGTATTGGACCATCGACAAGAACCCCTGGCCCAGCAGGCACGGCCATTCCCTCGCTACCTCTACCGTACCCCTGGACCCGCCGGCGGAGGAGGAAGGCGTCCTGGACCTCACGAACCTTGAATCCTTCGCCATCGACAACGAGTGGAGCACGGACCCCGACGACGCGGTATGCGTCGACGGCGACGCCCTGTGGGTGCATATCGCGGACCCCGCCGCCACGGTAACCCCCGATTCCCCCGCGGACCGGGACGCCCGCGCCCGGGGAGCCACCCTCTACGTTCCCGAAGGGGCGGCCCGAATGCTCGGGGATACGGCCCTCCAGTGGTATGCCCTGGGGCTAACCCCGGTTTCAAGGTCCCTCTCCTTCAGGATAACCTTCACGGATTCCGGTGCGGTGGATACGGTGGAGGTAAAAAAAACCAGGGTGCGGGTAACGCGGCTCACCTATGCCGAGGCTACCGCCCGCAGCGGCGACGCCGCCCTGGCGCCCCTTTTCGCCATTGCCGAGCGCAACATCCGCCGCCGGGAGGCGGCGGGGGCGGTGTCCATAGAACTTCCGGAGGTACACCTTTCGGTAAGCCGGGACGAGGCGGGGAATCCCGCGATTTCAATAGAACCGGTAAAAGACGAAAAGGCTGCGGACATGGTCCGGGAAATGATGCTTCTCGCCGGCGAGGCTGCGGCCCGTTTCGCGTTCAAGAACAAAATACCCTTCCAGTACGTGAGCCAGGAAAGCCCCGATATCCCCAAAGACCTTCCGGAGGGCCTCGCGGGAGAATACCGCAAGCGCCGGGCCATGAAATCCCGCAAGGTGGGAACCATCCCGGCGGACCACGCGGGACTGGGTCTCGGCATGTACAGCCAGGTCACGAGCCCCCTGAGGCGCTACGGGGACCTCATTGCCCACCAGCAGCTGAGGGCCTTTATCGAGGGCCGGCAGCCCATGGACGAGGACGAGCTTCTGATGAGGATAGCCGCGGGAGACGGCTCCGCCCGGGAGTGTACCCTGGCGGAAAGGGAGTCAAACCTCCACTGGATCCTGGTCTACCTGCAGGCGCATCCCGACTGGCGCGGCAAGGCGACGGTGGTGGATAAAAACGGCGCCCTGTCGACCCTTTTGGTGAGCGAGCTCGCCCAGGAGGCGAAAATCGCCCTGAAAACCGACCTTCCCCTGAACGCGGAGATCACGGTCCGCGCGGGCAACGTAGACATTCCCTCCCAGCGCATCGCCTTCATCCCGGAGGAAGAATGAGCGCCGGCGCCCCCTTTGAGGCCCGAGAGGTTATCTTCGCCCCCACGGCGGCCTGCAACCTTCATTGCGGCCACTGCCGGGTGGACCGACGCCGGGGCTCGGGAGCCGATCGGCTCACGACTGAAGCGGCCCTCCGATTCCTCGGCGACTGCGCGGATCACGGCATAGAGCGGGTGGGCTTTTCCGGGGGGGAGCCCTTCCTGGAAAGCGGCTTCGTAGCGGAACTGTGCGCCGCGGCGGTGGAGCGGGGCATGTATTTTGACCGGCTCATGACCAACGCGGCCTGGTACCGGGACGAGGAGCACTTGGAAGGGGTCCTCGAAAGGATATACGACGCGGGTTTTGACGGAACCGTAGGCATCAGCTTTGACGACTGGCACGCCCAGGAGCCTAAGGACGTAGCG
>QKDA01000208.1 GCA_003246765.1 Spirochaetales bacterium
GTGAGGGATCTCGGCTCCCTGCTCGCAAGGGACCTTCCCGCCGCTCAGGAGCTTTCGGTGGTTTGGGTGGACTTTACCCTGCGCTCGGTCATGGTCGACGGCTCCCGCTGAATCGGGTACACTGGGACTCAATGAGGATTTCATGGCGGTAACGATACACGACGTCGCCCGGCTCGCGGGGGTGTCCCACACCACGGTCTCCTGGGCCATTCACGGGCATCCGGGCATTACCGAGGCCACCAAGGCGCGGGTCTTCAAGGCGATCGAGGAGCTCGACTACCATCCCAACTATCTCGCCCGCAGCCTCGTGAAGGGCCGGACCAACACCATCGCCGTGGTGGCGTCCTTTTTTTCCTCCCCCTTCGAGATGGAGGTGCTCAAGGGCATTGAGCAGCGCATACACGAGGAGGAGATCCGCTACGGCATAAACCTCTTCTCGACCATGAACGATTCGGAGCGGGTGCTCCGGGAGATAGTGAACGGGAAACGGGCGGACGCGGCGATTCTCCTGAGCGTAAGCCCCTCCGCCGAGACCGCCGCCCTCTACCGAGCGAACGGTATGCCCCTCATCGTGATCGACGAGGAGGCGCAGGGGAGCAAGA
The DNA here is from genome assembly GCA_003246765.1 of Spirochaetales bacterium. Taxonomy (GTDB): domain Bacteria; phylum Spirochaetota; class Spirochaetia; order Treponematales; family Treponemataceae; genus Teretinema. The sequence goes on from QKDA01000208.1 coordinate 603, forward strand.
CCATTCAGCTCAACAACCGCCGGGGATCGCGTCTGGCGGCGGAATGCCTCCTAGCGCGGGGCCGGAAGCGCCTCGCCCTGGTGCTCGGAACCTCCGGGGGAAACCCGGGCCTGAGCCAGGCGGAACGCCGCCGGGGTTTCGAGGAGGCTCTCGCCGAGGCGGGAAGGGCGGTCGATCCCTCCATGATCCACTTCATCGAAGACTACTACTTTGAGGAGGGGCAGACCCTCTTCGCCCGGATGGCGGAATCGGGACCCGAGGGCATCCCCGACGGCATCTTCTGCGCCGCCGGCGACATGATCGCCATGGGAATCATGCTGGAGGCCAGGAACCGCGGAATCCGGGTGCCCGAGGACCTCTCGATCGTCGGCTATGACGACATTCCCTCATCGGCCCTCGTGAGCCCGCCCCTGACCACGGTTCGCCAGCCCCTCATGCGCATCGGCAGGCGGGCCTGGGAAGAAACCGTGAAGGCCCTCGGGAATCCCGACGGCGACGACTGCACGATCATCTACGAGCCCCAGCTTATCGAGAGGGGATCGGTATAGCCTTGTCCCCGGGAGGGGCCTCGGTTCCGGGTCCGTTCAGGGCTGCAGCTGCCCCATTTCCCCGTCCAGAAGGTAGTGCCTGTCCTCCCCGGACAGGGGTATTTCCACGGTTACCAGGGTTCCCCCTTCCTCGGAGGAGGAGATGGAGAAAGCCGACCCTAGCTGATGGGCTCGGTACTTCATGGAGGTTAGGCCGAGGCCGTTCTGGCGGCGCAGCTGCCGCCCCGTGGGCGCGGGGCCTCCGGCAATAATCGGCGGCCCCTCCCCGTCGCCCCTTCCGTCGGTGGAGATGGACGGTGAGCCGGTTCCGTCGTCCCGTATCCGCAGGGTGAGGGACTCCCCCATTCGTTCTACCGATACCTCCGCCCGGGAGGCTTTTGAGTGTTTCGCCACGTTTTGAAGGGCTTCCTGCACGATGCGGTACGCGTTAATGTCCGCCGCCCGGGAAAGGGGAGAGCGCTCCCCGGCATCCCAGCGGTAGCCGCAGGAAATTCCGGCGTTTCTTTCGAGGCTCGCGCACAGGCCGCGCAGGGCCTCGTCGAGGCCGAGGTCGTCCAGTTCTACCGGGAAGGATTCGTGGGCGTACCTGCGGGTACGTCCCAGGGTTTCGTCGACCATGTCCGCGATCTCCCGAGGCACTGCGCTCAAGGCCTTGCAATACATGGAGATGCCCGCCAGGCGCTGGCAAATGTCGTCGTGAAGGTCGAGGCTGAACCGGAGCCGTTCCATCTCGCTTATTCTGAGCACCTCCGCCTCCACCTTGAGCCGCCGCTTCGCTTCCTCCGCGAGGCGGCGGTTCGTGAGCACCAGGTCCGCCGTGCGGAGCGCCACTTCCCGCTCGAGAATTCGTGCCCGCTCCTTTTCCCGGGCCAGGAGCTCCAGCCTCCTGAGGGTATTGCTGATAAAGATTGCCATGGAGCAGATGTAGGGATGGGCGAAATCCTCCGCTTCGTACACGAGGAGGCCCAGCTGTACGTCTTCGGAGGTAAGGTGGTAGACGTTAACCGCCCGCGCCTCGGACTGCCTGGACTGGAACGAGAGAAAGTCCGCGAGGTCCGTTTGCTGTCCCCCTTCCCGCGTCTCCAGGGTCACGCCCCCTTCCCGTCGGTAGACCAGCCTTCCCGAACCGGGGATTCCCTCGCCCTGGCCGGGAAAGAGAATAATGTGGAATGACCGCACCCCAAGGTTGTCGAGATAGGGTCCCACCCGCCCGCACAGGCCTTCCACGGAGTCGATGGACGTGAGGGCCTGGCCGAAATAGCTAATGGAACGGAGGTTGCGCTCGGATCTCATGCCCTGGTACTGGGCCTCCTCCAGGCGGCGGGAGAGGTCTTCGGCGCAGGGGGCCCCCTTCGGGGGGGCTTCCGGCGAGGGGCAGCCGCAGGAATCGCGGACTACCGGGGTCGAGTCTATGCGGGTTACGGGGGGGACCTTGATGCCGCCGACGGCGTCGCAGAGGGTGAGTACCGCCATGTGCCCGAGGGCGTCGAGGGGCTGGCGGACCGTGGTGAGGGAAGGGGTTTCCAGGGCGGCCTGGGGTATGTCGTCGAAGCCCGTGATCGCGCAGCGGTTCCAGGGGGAGCCCTTAAGGGTCCGAAGTTCCCGCAGGGCGCCGATGGCCATGTTGTCGTTGGCCGCGACCACGGCGTCCACGGGCCTGTCCGGCCGGGACTCGATGAACCTCCTGAGAATCTCGCCCCCCGAGCGTTCCTCGAAGGTTCCGTTTACGACCGTTCCCTCCACGTCCGCGAGGCGGGTTCTCTGCTCGTTGACCCATCGGCGGAATACGTGCTCCCGTACCGCGTTGTCCCTATGATGGGGAGGTCCCCCGATATAGAGGAATTTACGGTAGCCGTGCCCGTTTACCAGGTGTTCCATGAGGTACTCCATGGAGGAGCGGGAACGGATGATCAGGGAGGGTATTCCCGGGAGGCGGTGCCCGATGGAGACGCAGGGGCAGCGCTCGAAGCGGCTTACGAAATCGGGAACGTCCTCCTCGGCGCCGTGGCCCAGGATTACCGAGGAGAGAAGCAGAACCCCGTCGGGCTTGAGGAAGTCGTGGAGCGGAAAGGAGGGACTAGCCCCTTTTTGGGGGCGTCCCACCGAGTCCTGCTGGACGCACACGATCGTGCAGCCCTTGGCCAGGGCCGCGTCGCGGACGGCCCGGTATACCGTGAGCTGGTATTCTTCGTCGAGGTTTCGCAGGTACATGGCGATGGTCATGCCCGGATTCTCTCCCCCTTTCGGGACAGTATAGCACAGCCTTCAGTCCGCAAGGTTCATTCCGCTGTCTATGAGATCCCTGAGGGTTTCGGTGTCCTCCCCCTCAGTCCCGAAAAGGCCTTCCATACCCCGAACCGGCACGAAGGGATTGCCGAGGATGACGGTTTTCACCGAGGGAAAATCCGCGGCTACTTGGAAGATTTTCTGGTAGCTTACGCAGCCGGGAGACCGGAAGCCGCCGTAAAGACGGAGGTCGTCCAAGGAAATCTCGAGGCCCAGGCCGGAGTAGGCGTCGATAGCCGAGCGGAGGGTCTCTTCCCGGAGAGACTCAGCCCTCCACCGCCCGGTGAGGCCTATTCCGTCCAGGGGAACGCCCCTGTCCAGAAGGTCCGCGATGAATCCGTAGGCGTTGTCAAAACCCCGCCCCTTGAGGATTCCCGCGCCGCACAGGTATAGTTTTGCCCCCGGGGCTGCTTCCCGGGCGGCGAGAAGTACCTCTTCCAGGGTTTTCCTGTCGAGGATGCCCGAGAAGGGGTCTTGCCTGATTCCCTCGGGTCCCCCGGGATCCAGGGCATCCCGAAGTACCTCCAGTTCCTGCGCCCCTTTCCCCCAGGGGCAAGCGAGAAGGGCCGCCCGGGCCTCGAGGCGTTTTAAAAGACGCGCCTTCCCGAAACGGCGGGTTTCCTCCGCGAGCCAGGGGGGAATCCGGGAGGGCCACAGCACGGCCCTTCTCCGCAGAGCGAACCCCCGCTCGCCGCACCAGGGGAAAAAGGGATCGCCCTTTCCCGTCTCGGAAGGGTCGGGGTTCCAGGGGGCGTTGTCCTTGGGCACGATGAGGGAAAAGTGCCGCATGGCCGCGCGGGCGGCGGCCCGGTTATTTAGGTTCGATGCCCCGAGGGAAGCGCCGACTCGGAAGGAATGGCTCCATGCGTCGCCGATCCCGGGGGTTTGGGGTTCCTCTTTCACGGTCTTTAGTCTACACCGGCGGTTCTCCCGGAAGTATAAGGGAATTTCTCTATCCCCCCTTTTCCGGGGCGTGGTATCATTGGGGTATGCCGCAACTGTCCGTGATCATAGTCGACGACCATCCCCTCTTCTCGAAGGGACTCGCCCAGCTCGTGGAGAGCCAGTCCCTCTACTGCGTAGCCGGGGAGGCAACCGACTCCGCGGCGGCCCTGTCCCTGGTCGAGGAAAAACGCCCCTCCCTGGCGATCGTGGACCTCGATCTCGGTGACGAGGACGGGCTTGAGCTCATCAAGAACATGAAAGCCCTCTCTCCGGAGCTCACGGTATTGGTTCTTTCCATGCACGAGGAGAGGTATTACGCGGAACGGGCCCTCCGGGCGGGCGCCAAGGGCTACATAATGAAGGAAGAGGCCGCCTCGAAGGTTCTCGACGCGATAAAGACCGTGATGTCGGGCAAGACTTGGCTGAGCGAGCGGGAGCGGGAGCGAATCTTCGGGATGATGTCATCATCGCCGAGGGACGGGGGAAGCCCCTTGGCGTCCATTTCTTCCCTCTCGGACCGGCAGCTTCAGATATTTAAATACATCGGCAAGGGGCTTGGCACCGTGGAAATCGCCGCCCGGCTGAACCTCAGCTCCAAGACCATCGATACCCACAAGGAACATATCAAGGAAAAACTCCGGTGCGGGACCACCCAGGAGCTCAGGCAGCTCGCCATCGAATGGGTCAAGGGCTGACGGTAGGATAAATTCCCGATGGAAACATTTTAGTAAAAATGCGATGCTGGGGAGCAACCGGCCCTTGGAAGGCCGCAACCACCCAGACGGAAACCCTGAGGAGCCAAACATGTCCGACGCGGATCGCATCCGAGACCTTATAGCCAAGATGACCCTTGAAGAGAAGGTGTCCCAGCTCTCCCATTCCAGCCCCGCCGTTGAGCGGCTGGGAATACCCGAGTACAACTGGTGGAACGAGGCCCTTCACGGGGTCGCCCGGGCGGGTCTCGCCACGGTCTTTCCCCAGGCCATCGGCCTAGCGGCCACCTTCGACGACCGTTTCGTCCGAAGGGTATTCGACGCCGTCTCCGACGAGGCCCGGGCAAAATACAATCTCGCGGTCGCCCGGGGCATCCGGGGCCAGTATCAGGGCCTTACCTACTGGACCCCGAACATCAATATCTTCCGCGACCCCCGATGGGGACGGGGCCAGGAAACCTACGGCGAGGATCCCTGCCTCACCGCCCGCATGGGCGTGGCGGTAGTAAAGGGCCTCCAGGGAGGGGACCGAACCGGAGGCGAGGGCGACCGGCTCAAGCTGGCCGCCTGCGCCAAGCACTACGCGGTGCATTCGGGGCCCGAAAAGGACCGGCATACCTTCGACGCCGTGGTGAGCCAAAAGGACCTCTGGGAAACCTATCTCCCCGCCTTCCGCGCCCTGGTGTCATCCGGGGTCGAGTCCGTCATGGGGGCCTACAACCGCACCCTCGGGGAGGCCTGCAACGGCAGCAAGTACCTTCTCAAGGACATCCTGAGGGGCCGCTGGCGGTTCCGGGGCCACGTGGTTTCCGACTGCTGGGCCATCAAGGACTTCCACGACGGGCACAACCTCACGAAAACTCCGGAGGAATCCGTCGCCCTGGCGATCAATTCGGGCTGCGACCTCAACTGCGGAAGCTGTTATCCCGCCCTGGTTCCCGCGGTGGCCCAGGGTCTCGTGCAGGAAAAAACCATCGACGAGTCCCTGACCAGGCTCCTGGAGACCCGGTTCCGCCTCGGACAGTTCGACGCGGGCTCCCCGGGCGGAAAGGCCGGCCCCTGGGATTCCCTGGGAGCGGAGAGCGTCCATAGCGAGGCCCACGTGGTGCTCGCCCTGGAAGCGGCCCGAAAGTCGTTGGTTCTCCTGAAAAACCGAAACGGCATCCTCCCTATCGACGGAAAGAAAAAGAAGATCCTGGTGATCGGTCCCTCCGCCGCGAGCGTTCACGCCATCATGGGCAACTACCACGGCTACAGCCCCCGTCTCGTGACCATCCTCGAGGGCATAACCGAAAAGCTCGCCCAGTTCCCTGAAGTCACCATGGACTACCACCAGGGCTGCATGGCCTACGACGAGAACCGAAACACCGGCTGGACCGTCGGCATGGCGGAACAGGCGGACCTGGTGATCGCCTGCTTTGGCCTGGACAACGCCATGGAAGGGGAGGAGGGCGACGCCATCGCCTCTTCCTCCAAGGGCGACCGGGACGAGATCGAGCTGCCCGAGTGGCAGCTCGCCTACCTGCGGGCCTTAAGCTCCCGGGGCACTCCCCTGGTGCTCGTGCTCACCGGAGGGAGCCCCATCGCGATTCCCGAGGACATCGCCGAGGCTATTCTCTTCGCCTGGTATCCCGGCGAGCAGGGGGGAACCGCCGTGGCGGACGCGCTTTTCGGCGCGGTTTCGCCCTCGGGCAAGCTCCCGATCACCTTTCCCGCCTCCACCTCCCAGCTGCCGCCCTACGAGGATTACGCCATGGCGGGCAGGACCTACCGTTACATGGACGAGGAACCCCTCTGGCCCTTCGGTTTCGGGCTTTCCTACGCGAAATTCCGCTTCGACTCGATTCGGGTCGTCTCCTCGAGCCTCGCCGCCGGGCCCCTTCCGGAACTCGCCCTTCCGGAGAACGCCGTTACGGTGGAGGTAACCGTCGCCAACGAGAGCGGCCTGGACGCGGAGGAAGTAATTCAGATTTACGTGGAAAAGGCGGACCGGAAGGCCGATGATCCCCTCTGTTCCCTGAGGGATTTCCGCCGGGTAAGCGTTCCGGCCCGTTCCTCCGTGACGGAGCGGTTTACCCTCGACCGGGGGGCCTTTGCCTCGGTGCTTCCCTCGGGAGAGGAGACGGTGCTTAAGGGTTCCTACCGGGTTGTCGCCTGCGACGCGGCGCCGCTCCCCGTGTCCGCCAAGAAGGGCGCCTCCAACCCCGTGCGGGTCGAGGTCTCCGCCCGATGACGGCCCAGGCGGGGCATGCCGGGGCGCCCGTGAACCTCCTGGCCCGGCTGGGCTATTCCGCCGCTGAGATCGAGGGGCGGCTGGAGGGAATCTGGTTTTCCGTTTTTGATCCCGCCTCCCCCGATTCCTTTTACCGGGAACGCGGCGACGGTACTGCCTTCGTGTTCGACACGGGCAACGACGACGTGCGGACCGAGGGCATGAGCTATGCCATGATGATGGCCCTCCAGCGAAACCGGCAGGACGTGTTCGACCGTCTCTGGGCCTGGACGATGAGGCACATGTACCTGGAGGAGGGGCTCCACCGGGGCTACTTCGCCTGGTCCTGCTCCCTGGAGGGAAAGAAGAACGCCTTCGGTCCCGCCCCGGACGGCGAGGAATACTTCGCCCTGGCCCTCCTGTTCGCCGAGAGCCGGTGGGGCAACCGGGATGAGGGAGGCGGAACCCCCGCGCTCTACGATTACGGAGCCCACGCCCGGCGTCTCCTGGAGCTCTGCGTGCGCCGGGACGAGACCGTCGGCGGCATGCCCATGTGGGACCGCCAGCGGCGCCTGATCAAGTTCATCTGCGAGGCGGATTTTTCGGACCCTTCATACCATCTGCCCCACTTTTACCGGCTTTTCGCGGAGCGGGGGAATCCCTCCGACGCTGCCTTCTGGCGGGAGGCAGCCGAGGCGAGCTCCCGATATATAGCCCTGTGCGCCCATGCCGAAACGGGACTTTCCCCGGAATATGCCCACTGGGACGGCGCTCCCAACGACGATAACGGATTCGGCGGCTATTACAGCGACGCCTACCGGGTGGCCGCGAATATCGGCCTCAATGCCGCCTGGGGTGACCCGGACCCGTCTCTCCGGGCCGTGGCTGACCGGCTCCTGCGCTTTTTTGACGGGATCGACCCGAAGGACTACCGAAAGTACGCCCTGGACGGCACCCCCCTCGGGATTCCGGCCCTCCATCCCTTAGCGATCGCGGCGACCAACGCCCAGGCTGCCTTGGCTCTGTGGGATCAGGAGAGCCAGACCCTGCCGGCCCACGCCGAACGGGCGGTACGCCTGTTTTGGGAAATGCCGCCGCGGGCCGGGACCCGCCGCTATTACGACAACTGCCTTTATTTCTTCGCCCTTCAGGCCCTCGCCGGGGAGTACCGCGTCTGGTAAAGGGACGCGGCGCGGGCGCGATCCGCAACCCGATTCTTCCGGGCGGCGTTTCCTAGCTGCACTTGCTGTAGCCGCAGCTCACGCAGGTTACGCAGCCGTCCCGGAAGGTCAGGCTTTCGCCGCATTCCGGGCACTTTCCGTCGCTGGTGACCACCTCTTCCCCGTCGCGAATGTAGGCCTTCAAGACCCGGGCGATGGCCCTCTCCACGTCGGCGAAATTCGTGTCCTTTTGGAGCTGGCTCACGATGAACTGCAGGGGGGTTCCGTGCCTGAGGGACATGGAAACCAGCCTTGCCAGGGAGGCGTCGGGGGAATCGAAATTCCTGGTGACGTCTTCGAGAATCACCTCGTCGCCGTCGGCGCCGATCACGAGGTCGTAGCGCCCGGATTCCACCTTTCTCACCCGGGCCTTCAGGGGCTTGCCGTTTTCCTCAATCCCCAGGCCGATCCTCCTCTCGGGGTCGTCGATCACGAACAGCTCGTAGAGACTGCCTTCCAGGAAGCCCGGAATCACCAGGTAGCTTCGCTTGCCTCCTCCCACGCGCCATATCTCCGCCTCCAGCACCTCCGGGCGGTTCGGGGCCACCCGCCGGGAGAGGCCCTGCTCCTTTTTATCCGTGTATTCGAGAATTCCCTTCATGCTCCCCTCGGGGTTGAAGGTGGTAAATCCCTTCAGTCCCTTTTCGTAGGCGTACATAAAAAGCTTTTTATATTCCTCGAAGGCCGTCGCCGGCGGAAGGTTGAGGGTTTTGGAGATGCTGTGGTCCACGTACTTCTGGAATACCGCCTGCATGTCGATGGACCGGTAGGGATCGATTTCGACGGTAGTCACGAAACGGCGCCGGGCCTCCTCCGAGTCGGCCTCCCTTCCCGAGTCGAGCCAGAGCTTCCAGGCCCAGTCGTACACCTCCTCGGTTCTCGTCTCGTCCCCCACGCCGGTACGGATGGTCCTGCGGAAGGAGCGCGCGAAGATGGGCTCGATTCCCGAGGAGCAGTTCTGCCCCACGCTGAGGGAGGTGGTTCCCGTGGGGGCCACCGTGTTGAGCTGCACGTTCCTCATGCCCTGCCTCCGGATCTTCTCCCGGATTTCCTCCGGAAGGGTTTTCGGGAAGTTGCCCTGGAGGAATTTTTCCGCGTCGAAGGCGGGGAAGCTTCCCTTTTCGGCGGCGAGGTCGCTGGAGGCGGAGTAGGAAGCGTCCCGGAGGGCCCGGGCGACCCTTTCGGCGAACTCCAGGGACTCGGGGGAGCCGTAGGAGTGGCCCAGCATGGCCAGGGCGTCGGCGAGGCCCGTGAACCCGAGGCCGATCCTGCGCCACTGGCGCGAGAAGGTCCTGATCTTCTCCAGGGGATAGGCGGTGGCGTCCAGCACGTCGTCCAGGAAGCGGATTCCCGTCGCGGCGGTCCGCGCGAAGGCCTCAAAGTCGAAGGCGGCCCCCTCAAAGGGGTCTCCCGAGGGGGAGCTCACGAAGGCGGCGAGGTTTATCGACGAAAGGCAGCACAGGGAGTAGGCGGGCATCACGAGCTCGCCGCAGGGGTTTACCCTGTCCATCTTGAAGGCCCACCAGCCGTTGTTGAAGCGCTCCACCGTGTCCGCGTTGAATATTCCCGGCTCGTTGTGGGTGAAGGCGTTCTTCGCCAGAAGGTCCCAGAGTTCCCGGGCCTTCATGGTCTTGAAGACCCGGCCCCTAAAAACGAGGTCCCAGTCGGCGTCCTTCCTGACCGCCTCGATAAAGGCGTCGGTTACCTTTACGGAGATGTTGAACTGGGTTAGTTCCTTGTTCTCGTCCCCCCGCTTGGCGGTAATGAAGGCCTCTATCTCGGGATGGGAGATGTCCAGGAGGGCTATGTGGGCGCTCCTTCGCTGGCCGCCGGTCATGATGGTCTTCGCGGACTGATCGAAGATGCGGAGGAACGAAAGAACCCCCGAGGACTCCCCGCCCCCGGAAAGGGGTGTGCCCTTGGGCCGGAGCTTCGAGGCGTCGAATCCGACGCCTCCCCCCATCTTGCTTATAACCGCATCCTCCCGGAGGGACTCGTAGATCGATTCAAGGTCGTCCTCTATATCGATGGTGAAGCAGTTGTTGTAGTTCTTTACGGGGCTCTCGGGGCGGGCGTTCGCCAGGATCCGTCCCGCCGGCTGGAGCCTCCCGGAGACCAGCTCCCCGTAAAAGAGGTCAGTCCATTTTTCGCGAAGTTCCTCCGTGGCCTCCGCGGAGGCGATCTCCCGGGCAACGGCGAGGAAGACCTCCTCGGCGCTTTTCTCCCCGTGAAGACAGTATTTTTGGCGGAATATTTCCTCGCTGATGGGCTGCTGCCAGGTCCAGCGTTGAGCGGTATTCATAAAAAATCTCCTTAATGCGCTATGTATAGCGTATTAAGGAGTAATTGTCAATTTATGGCACTATAAAAAGGGTCTCGGGGCAGATTCCCCTCGGGGGTTGCTACCCGGCGCTCAGGCCTCCCGGGCGGCCTTGAGCACCGGCGCATAGTCCGGTTCCTGCGCGATTTCCCCGACCTGCTGGGTATAGACCACCCGGTCGTTCCGGTCCACCACCACAACCGCCCGGGAAAGGAGGCCCGCCAGGGGGCCGTCCGTCATCTCGCAGCCCCAGGCCTTTCCGAAGTCCCTGTTCCTCATCTCCGAGAGGGTCACGATCCTCGAAAGGTTTTCGGCCCCACAAAAGCGGGAGGCGGCGAAGGGCAGGTCCCGGGACACGTTAATAACCACCGCGTCCGGCAGGGACGCCGCTTCCCGGTCAAAGCGCCGGGCGCTGGCTGCGCAGACTCCCGTGTCCAGGCTCGGGGTAATATTGAAAATTTTCACCTTTCCCGCGAAATCCGCGAGGGACACGTCCTTCAGGTCCGCCGCGGTGAGCGTGAAGTCTGGGGCCTTGTCCCCGATCGCCGGGAGGGAACCCGAGGTATGCACGTTATTTCCCTTGAAGGTTATGGTCGCCATAGTATGCCTCCGTTATATTATTGTTAACGTAAGTATACAAATAAACTCAACGGGAAGGAAGGAAAATCAAGAAAACGCGGAGTCAGGGCTTATGATTCCTGGGTGAAACGTCCGTTTTGGGGATCCACGAAGCCCTTATGCTTCATCCATACGGCGTACACCAGGTCGGAACCGGTCATGTGGGTGAGAAACCAGTCCTTCACGAACTGAAGAACCGAGTCCGTCACGGGCATGGCGCCGTCCCGGGTCTGTTCAAGGAGCTCGTCGATCTGCCTGACCAGGAGTCCGTGGATGCCCCGGTGGGAGTCCCTCTCGGGGTAGAGGAAGAGGTCAAAATAACGCTCCTCCGCGGCGAAGTGCTCCTTGATTTCCGCGGAAATCTCGCCGAGAACCGCTTCTATTTCGCCCTGGTTCCCGCCGCCTTTAACGCGGTCATGGAGCTCGTTGATGAGCCGTATGAGGTTTTGATGCTGGGCGTCCACCTCGACGATACCGAGATTGAGACTGTCGTTCCAGTTGATAAAGGCCATGGCCCATTGTATCGAAAAAAAAGCCCCCCGTACACCGGGAGGCTTGAAAGGGCGCCGCGCGGGGCCGGCTTAGAGTATATGCTCCAGGAACTGCCTCGCCCGCTCGGTTTTGGGGTTGCTGAAGAATTCCTCCGGCGGGGCCGATTCCACGATCTGGCCCCCGTCCATGAAACAGACCCGGTTCGCGGCGGCCCGGGCGAAACCCATCTCGTGGGACACCACGAGCATGGTCATGCCCTCCTTGGCAAGGTCCGTCATCACGTCCAGGACTTCCTTGATCATCTCGGGATCCAGGGCGCTGGTGGGCTCGTCGAAAAGCATCACCGAGGGGTTCATGGCCAGGGCGCGGGCGATGGCGACCCGCTGCTGCTGGCCCCCGGAGAGCTGGTCCGGGAAGGAGTCGGCCTTGTCCCGGAGCCCTACCTTGTCGAGGAGTCTCAGGGCTGTCTCGGTAGCCTCGGCGCGGCTTTTTTTCTGCACCGTCATGGGGGAGAGGACGATGTTGCCCACGCAGGAAAGGTGGGGAAAGAGGTTGAAGCTCTGGAAGACCATGCCCGCCTCTTCCCGCACGAGGCGAATGTCGGTTTTGGGGCTTCTCACGCTCCGGCCGTCCACTACGATGTCGCCGCCGTCCAGGTGCTCCAGCCGGTTGATCGAGCGGAGGAGGGTGCTCTTTCCCGAACCCGAGGGCCCGATGAGGAGGACTACCTCTCCCTTCTCGATCTCCATGTTTATGCCCTTCAGGACTTCCAGGGAACCGAAGCTCTTGCGGGCGTCCTTGATCTCAATGATTGCGGCCATGATTTTTCAACCTGTCTTCCATGAGCGCCACGAGGCGCGAAAAGAATAGCGTCAGCACGAGATAGATCAGGGCGACGACGGTATAGCTCTCGAAATAATTGAAGGACGTGGAGGCGTATTCCCGGCCCCGCCTTAGAAGGTCGGATACCGCGAGGATCGACACGAGGGAGGAGTCCTTCAGGAGGGCGATAAATTCGTTTCCGATGGGCGGGAGTATTACCTTGACCGTCTGGGGAAGAATTACCTTCCAGATGGCCTGGGCCCGGCTCATGCCGAGGGCCAGGGCCGCTTCCATCTGTCCCTTGGGTATGGACTGAATGCCGGCGCGGAATATCTCGGCCTCGTAGGCTCCGTAGCAGATCGTCATGGCGAGCACCGCCGAGGCGGGTCCGTTGAGGTGCATGATCGATCCGAGAGGGGTCTTGTTGATCAGGGGAGGCAGGGCGTAATAGATATAGAAGAGCTGGACCAGCAGGGGGATGCCCCGAACCACTTCCACGTAGACCGTGGCGGCGAGGTTGATCGGCTTGAAACGGGAGATCCGCCCGAGACCCGCGAGGAGTCCCACCACGAGGGCTCCGAGGATGGCCTGAACGGTAACGGTAAAGGTCGCGATGATTCCGTCGGGAACGAAGGCAAGGATCTTGAGATAGGGATCGGCGTGGCGGAAAGGCAGATACGCGAGGAGGGCGATGGCACCGAAGAAGGAGATGTTCCACGCGGACAGAACCCCCTTGTCCCCCCCGTGGGGGATAAGGGTTCCGTCCGTGACGGTGATCACCTCCGGCGCCCTCTGGCGCTCAGATTGAGGTGATCCCGCCATTTAGTGGAGCCACTTCGCGGAGATCGCGTCGAGGGTGCCGTCGGCCTTGATCTTCTCGAGGCCTTCGTTGAGGATCTTGAGGGTAGCCTCGTCGCCCTTCTTCACTGCGATTCCCAGCCACTCGTCGGTGAAGGGGGTTCCCACGATCTTGAGCTTGCTCTTGTATTCGTCGTTCTGGAGGGCGAAGTCCGCGGCGATGGGGCTGTCCGCCACCACGCCGTCGATGCGTCCCAGGGCGAGGTCGGCGAAGGCGAGGCCCACTTCGTCGTAGGTCGCGAGGGTCACTCCCTCAACCTTTCCGGTCTCGATGGCCCCGGTGGTGCCGATCTGGGCGCCCACCTTCTTGCCCTTGAGGTCCGCGAGGACGGTGACGCCCTCGGCGGCGGCCCCGACCACGAGCACCTGTCCCGCGTTGCAGTAGGGAACCGTGAAGTCCATGGTGCCCTTGCGTTCTTCGGTAATGGTGACGGAGGAGCAGATGGCGTCGTAGTCGCCCGCGGCGAGACCCGCGAAGATGCCGTCCCAGGCGGTGTTCTTGATCTCGATGGCGACGCCCGTGGCCTTGGAAAGGGCTGCGAGCATGTCCGGCCCGAACCCGACGATTTCCTTGTTTTCGTTTACGAATTCCATGGGAGGCCAGGTGGCGTCCGCCGCGATAACGAGTTTGGTCTTCTGGGCGGGAGCTGCGGCTTCCTTCTTTGAACAGCCCGCAAGGGCGGCGGCGGCTACCGCGACCGCAGATACCGCGGCAACGGCCGCGAGAGTGCGCTTGGTCATGAATGATCCTCCTTAAGGATTAGGGAAAAGGTAGTTTATTGTACATATTTATGCATGAGCTGTCAACGAAATGCAATATTTATGCAAAAATCAAAGCCTAGAGCACCGAAATTCGGTTTCGTCCGGTGCGTTTCGCCTGGTAGAGGGCGGCGTCGGCCCGGAGGAAGAGGCCGTCGAAGGAATCGTCCTGGTGGTTGTTGGTAATGCCCATGCTGACGGTCACGTGAACCGCCTCGCCCCGCTCTGAATAGACGTAATCCGTGATGATCGCTTCCTTGATGGACTCCGCGATCGCTATGGCGGCCCGTTCCGTCGCCCCCGGCAGGAAGATGAGGAATTCGTCGCCCCCGTACCGGCAGGCGATGTCGCTCTTTCTCACGTTCGACCGTATCCGTTCCCCAACCTTGGTGAGTATCATGTCTCCCGTCAGGTGCCCGTAGCTGTCGTTGATCAGCTTGAAGTTGTCCAGGTCGAGCATGATCACCGCGGATTCCGGGGGAATTTCCTCGGCGTTGTTGAGCCGGTGCACCAGGTCGTTCAGGTAGTGCCGGTTGTAGAGCCCCGTAAGGGGATCCGTGTGGGAGAGCTTTTGGTAGTATTCCTCCCGCTCGATATGGGCTTCCTTTTCCATGAGCTCCTGCTTGAACACGTCGAAGATGGCCAGGGTGAAGAGCAGGGTGTCGATGGAAGTGCCCGCGAGAAAGAAATAGTTCGAGGGAATATAGGCCTCCAGGAGGGCCGAGGTGGACCACACCAGGGTACCGGAAAAGAGAAAGCACCATGCCAGGAGGTAGAATCGGGTTTGCCTAAGCCCGTTGAGGTAAAGCCAGGCGGTGGTCGCGATGATGGTCAGGGGAACCAGGAACCCCGTGATATAGGCGATCTGGTTGGCGACGTAGCTGAACTGGAAGATGCCGAGGACGGTCTGCGCCGCGAAGAGCGCGACCCCTGCACGGAGTACCCTGCTCATGACGGGAAGTCGGTCCCGGAGGTCGAGGAAGCGTTCGGCGAAGCGCATCATGAAGATGCCGAACCCCCCCAGGGAGACCCAGAGAATTACCTCCAGCACCGGGAAGGATATCGGGAGCATCCACAGGAACCCGTGGACCCGCAGGTGATAGGTTATAAGGAAGGCAATATAGGCGAGGTAGGTGGCAAACTTGCTGTCCTTGACCACGAGCCAGGAAAATAGGTTTACGAAGAAAACCGTGGCCAGTAGGCCGAAAAATGCCCCGAAGATGAGGCTGTCGGCGCTGGACGCCGAGATCAATTCCTCCGCCGTGAGTACGGAAAGGGGCACAGACATGATCGTGTTGGTCCTGACCCGCACGTAAACCGTGTCCTCAGGAACGAGGTCGGAGGGGAGTTCCACGTTCCATAACCGCGTTTTCACCTTCACGGAAGAATAAGGGTATCTCTTTCCGAGCTGAACCGGTTCCCGTCCCGGGAAGTACACTTGAACGTCCTCGAGGCTGGCGTTGGTTATGTGCAGATAGGCGCCGGTTGAGGAGGGAACGCTCCCCGCCTGAAAACGGATCCAAACCGTCGCC
Organism: Spirochaetales bacterium; assembly: GCA_003246765.1. GTDB lineage: Bacteria > Spirochaetota > Spirochaetia > Treponematales > Treponemataceae > Teretinema. Next base: position 15,928 of record QKDA01000208.1, read on the forward strand.
TTGGTTCGGGGATGGTAAAAGGAAGGACGTTCAAGTCTTTCATAGGGGGCCGCCGCCGCGGCGGCGGCGTCTTGGAGGCCTGAATGGTCCATGAAGACCTCAGGCGAGACGATACGCCCCGTTGCCCCTTCCGGAGCGGGCCGGGGCAGGTAGGCGAGGAACATCGCCCCCGCAATGCCCGCGAGGGCGACCAGGAATACAGGTATGTCATTCTTCGTTTTTGGGATCTTCATTTCAATTGACGCTCATTATCACCCCCCCGGCAGAGCTTTGTCAAACCGTCCGGATTTACTTAACGGGAAATTATTACCCGCAGGGGGAAAGATTTTCCCAGGCTTTTCCCCTCCCCGAGCGCGGATCGGCAAAAAAAGCCCGGTATTGCGGGGAAAAACGGGCGATAACGGTTGGCATGGAAATTGCTTAGTATGGGTATCACGTTTTGCAAGGAGTTTGTTATGAAGAAGATTGCAGCCCTTTTCGTTATGATCGCGGCAGTTGCCGCCGGATCCTTTGCCGCAGGCGCCCGGGATTCCGCCACCGTCGAGGGAAAGCTCGTCATGGCCGGAAACGTACCCACCGTCGTTTCCGGGGGAACCTCATACCTCCTTCCCGCGGGGCCCTTCTATGAGCTCGCCTGGAGGAACGGAATCAAGGCCGGGGATACCCTGAAGATCGAAGGCTTGGTCGGCGACGCCCTCACCGACGCCGAGGCGAAGGATAACGGCCTTCCCGCCGGAGCGAAACCCGTCGCCCCGACCAAGGTCTGGGTGAACGGCAAGGAGCTCTCCCTGAGCGACCTTAGCATGGGCCGGCGGGCCGGCGGCCGGGGCTTTGGCCCCGGAGCCTGCTACGGCTTCAGCGACGACGATGACCGCGGCTACGGCATGAGGGGCGGCCGCGGTTCCGCCCAGGGCAATGCCCCGGGCGCCGGCCGGGGCGCCGGGCGCTGGTAACGGACGGAGGCCGGCAGGGGTGACCCTGCCGGCATTATTTTTGCGCCCCGGTTAAATCCGGGGTACACTGTCGGTATATGCCCGTGAAATCCCGAAATTTCGGAAAAACCATTCTCGTCCTCGGCGCCCTTGCCGTGATCCTGACGGCGGCTATGGCATTCCTGGCCCTTCGGCAGGAGGACGAGCGGCGCCGGGGCGCTCTGGACTTCGAAGCCTACCAGGTTCTCGCGGGGATCATGGACCTCTGGAACGCCGGGGGGAGCTTTGATCCCTCCCTGTGGCACGGGGTTCTCGGCTTTGGCATGTACACCCCCTCGGGAACGGCGGTCTACGCCTGGGGAAGCGCTCCCGAGAGCCTCGCCGGGACGGGGCTGTTCCTCTCCGGGGGCGAAACCTCCCTTTCCGGGAGCACCGTGAGAATCCTCAGGAGAGCGGGTACCGCCCCGGGTCAGCGGGGGGTGGAGGGCCGACGCTCCATGGGGGGCGGCATTGGCGGCAGCCCCATGATGGGCAGCCCCATGATGGGAGGCTTCCCCCCGGGCTCCATGCGGCTCCTTTACCTGGAGCTCGACGTGGCGGACCGCCTCAGGGGGCGCACCCCCCTGTTTTGGCTCGTGTCGGGGCTCCTCTTCCTCTTTGGGACCCTGGTTTTCATGGCCTTTCTCCTTGCCCGCCGGCTGGAGGCCTATCGCGAGAGGGAGCGTGAAACCGCCCATCTCGTTCAGCTCGGGGAAGCTGCCCGGACCCTGGCCCACGAAATCAAAAATCCCCTGGGAATTATCCGGGTGCAATGCGCTACCCTGCGCAGGACTCTCTCTGACGAGAGGCATAAAAACCTTGAGGTCATCGAGGAAGAGGTTTCGCGCCTCTCTCTCATGACCGACCGTATCCGCGATTTCCTCCAATCCTCGGCGGGAACGGCGGAAACAAAGAGCGCCCGTTTTTACCTGGAACAGTGCCGAAGGCGCTGGGAAGGGCAGCTTTCCGTCGCCCCGGACGGCGAGGTTCCGGATGTCGCGGTGACCCTGGATCCCTCCAGGCTCATGCAGATATTGGATAACCTCATCGCCAACGCCCTGGAGGCGACGCCGCCGGGATCTCCCGGGCCCGAACTGAGCCTCTCGCTTCGCAGGGGCCTTGCGGCGTTCACCGTGGCCGACCGGGGGCCGGGAATCGCCGAGGAGCACCGGAAGCGGCTTTTTCAGCCCTTTTTCACCACCAAGGCCAGGGGTTCCGGAATAGGGCTTGCCCTTTCCAGAAGGTACGCCGAACAGGCCGGGGGTAGCCTTGAATGGTCCGAGCGGGTCGGGGGAGGGAGCCTGTTTACGCTAAGCCTGCCCGCGACAGGAGGAAAGGAATGAACGAAACAGGATCGGGCCGGGTGCTTATCGTGGACGACGAGAAGAATCTCCGGGAGTCCCTCGCGGAATACCTTGCCCTGGACGGGTACTCGTGCCTCGGGGCGGACTGCGGCGAGGCGGGGCTTGAGGCCCTCTCCCGGGAATCCTTTGACGCCGTGCTCCTGGATCTCAGGATGCCCGGCATCGACGGCCTTGAGACCCTCGAGCGCATACGGGACACGGGCCCCTTGGTCCCGGTCATCATGATGAGCGCCCACGGCGACATTGGCGACGCCGTAGAGGCCATGAAGCGGGGGGCGTCGGATTACCTCGTGAAACCCTTCGATCCCGGCGAGTTAGCGGTCCGACTCCGCAAATCCATAGACGACGCGCGCCTCATCCGGATGGCCCGCCTCGGGGAGCGCCTGGCCGAAGGAGCTTCCAAGAGCGGCGAACCCGGTACCCCGGGCGAACCCGGTACTCCGGGCGAACCCGGTACTCCGGGCTGGTTAGGCAATGATCCCTCCATGACCGCCGTAGCCTCGCTCCTGCGCCGGGTCGCTCCCACGGCCTCTACCGTGCTTATTACCGGCGAAAGCGGGACCGGCAAGGAGGTAGTTGCCCGGGAGATCCACCGCCTGAGCCCCCGCGCGGGAGGCCCCTTCGTGCCCGTGAACGTGGGCGCCGTTCCCGAAGGGCTTCTGGAAAGCGAGCTCTTCGGCCATGAAAAAGGCTCCTTTACGGGCGCCGAAAGCCGCCGCCAGGGGCTCTTCGAGCTTGCCTCCGGGGGGACCCTCTTCCTGGACGAACTGGGCGAAATGCCACCGTCCATGCAGGTAAAGCTCCTGAGGGTGCTGCAGGAACGGGTCGTGACCCGGGTAGGAGGCGCCCGCCCCATACCGGTGGACGTCCGTATCGTCGCCGCGACCAACCGCGACCTGGAGGCCCGGGTGCGGGAAGGCCGCTTTCGGGAAGACCTCTACTTTCGGGTGAACGTGATTCGGGTCAAACTCCCTCCCTTGAGGGAGCGAAGCGGGGACATTCCCGCCCTGGCGGGCCTTTTCCTTGCCCGATTCGCCCGGGAGACGGGTAAAAAGCTTTCGGGTTTTGAGCCGCGGGCCCTTCGAGCCCTCTCCTCCTACCGGTTCCCGGGAAACGTGCGGGAGCTGGAAAACCTGATAGAGCGGGCGGTGATCCTTTGCGAGGGAAATCTCGTGGGAGTGGACGACCTCATGCTCGAGGATGCAGGCGGCGGGGCTCGTCCCGGAGAAACCTCGCAGGGCTCCGATCCCGCTCCCTTAGGGGATACGAGCGAGGCTTTAAGCATTCGTGAGGCCGAGCGCAGGGCCGTCCTGACGGCCCTGGAGAGGAACGGTGGGCATCGCGAGAGAACCGCGGCGGAGCTGGGAATTTCCCGGCGTACCCTCCTCAACAAGATGAGGGAATTCAACCTTTCCGCCGGGGAATGACGGCGGAATTCCTAAAGCGCCTCCGTAAAGCCGATGGGCTCAAGGAAGGGCTCCAGGGGAAAGCCTTCCCCGTTGAGGGGAAATCGGGTGACCGGATCGTCCGCCCAGGCGTAGCGCACGTACAGGTCCCCCTCCCGGAAGTTTCCTTCCAGGGTTATTTGGGCGATGTCTCCCGGTTCCCGGAATTCAGCGAGCCCCCTCACGGACCTCCATACCCCGGCGGTGTCGCCGACCTCGAAACCCATTATCCAGCCCTCTTCCATTCCCTGGGCCCCGGCCAGGGAGATCACGATCCTTCGGCCTGAACTCACCCGCACGGATACCGGGTGAGGCCCCGCGGCCCGTACGCCCCCGTCCTGATAGGCGATTTTCCGGGCGAGGAGGGCAAGGCGGCGGCCCAGTTCCCTCTTGTTAGTCGGGTGAAGGTCATTCCACTCCCCAATGTCCACCGCCGTAACCATGCCGGTACCGGGAATGTCCCGGCATTCCCTCTGGGCTTCCCTCAGCATGGGCCAGCCGTTGGCCCGGTTTAGAAAGCCCGGGTCCCGGTAATTGGCCAGCTGTACCGTGAGAAAGGGCAGGGGTTCCTCGTTCCAGAGGCGGCGCCAGGAACGGACCAGGGCCCGGAAAAGCTTCGCGTAAGCCGCCGGACGCCCCGTGTTCGATTCTCCCTGGTACCAGATGACCCCCCGAAGGGCCATGGCCGAGAGGGGCGCTACCCGGGAATTGAAGAGCCCCACGGGAAGCCATTCCATGAAGGTTTTTCGCTCCAGGGAAACGCCCATGGCGCCGTTCTTTCGCTGGCAGCTTCCGGTGAGCTCGATAACCGGCAGGTTCTCCCCGGATTTCCAGGAAAGGTCGTAGCGTTTTCCGGCCGTGAGCCGGGCCGGGCCCTCGGGGGACACCAGGCGGACGAGAAGCTCGTTGTTTCCCTCCCGGATCACCCCCAGGGGAACCGCGTACCTGCGGGGCAGGTACTGATGCTCCGTGGCGCCGACCTCAATTCCGTTGATCCAGGTACGGTCCCCGTCCACCAGGCCCCCGAGCCGGAGCCGCGCGGGGGAGGCCGCCTGCCGCGGGGTGGCGTGAAAGCTCCTGCGGATCCAGGCCGAGCCGGGGCCCTCGCCGACGATTCCTCCGCCCCTTCCCTCGGGAATCGAACAGGGATGCCATCCTTCGGTACGCCATTGGGGATCGTCGTTGAGGCCCGCGTCGCCTCCGAGGCCGGGATCCGCAGCCTCGAGGTCCCGGTTCCACCGGGCGATGCGGCGCCCGTCATCCTCCGCGGTCCGGGCCCGCCAGGAATCGTCCCGTACCCTGGAGAAGAGATCGGAAAACTCCGGGAATTGGGCGAGGGTATCCCGGTCAACCCAGGATTCCGCGGGACTCCCTCCCACCGCAACCATCAGGATCCCCACGGGAACCCCGAGGGCGGCGCGGAGTTCCCGGGCAAAGTGCCAGCCCAGGGCCGAAAAGGAGGGGAAATCGTCCCCGTCGTCCCTGCGCCACCGCCCACCCGGTATGTTCCTTCGGGGATGGTGGAACTCAGGCATCACAGGGCCGGTGAACTCCCGTATAAAGCCGTCCCGCTCCCAGGAAAGGGCGTCTCCGGGCCAGTCGGTCACGAGGTCCAGGGGAAGCTCCATGTTGGACTGCCCAGCGGCAATCCAGACTTCCCCCACGAGAATGTCACTCACCGTTACGGACTCCTCCCCGGAGCGTACGGTGAGCATATAGGGCCCTCCCGCCTCCATGGGCGGGAATTCGACCTCCCAGACGCCCTCCCGGCCCGATCCGCTTTGGGCCCGGGCCGAAGCCTCGGCGCCGGCGAAGGAAACCAGAACCTCGGCGCCCTCCGGCGCGGTTCTGGAAAACCGGAGGGGTTTGTCTCTCTGGAGAACCATGGAATCGGAAAACACTGAAGCCAGGGTAAGGGTTTGGTCGCTCATATACCCATTGTAGGTCCCGGGATACCTTCGCCGCCATCGGTAATTCCCCCTTTTTTTCGCTGGCGAAACCCATCGGTTCAGGCGTACACTTGAGGCATGAAGGAACGGTACAGCCTTGGGAGAACCCTCTACGGGAATCCCATTCCGGACAGCATAGTACGCAAGGCGGAGCGGCGTTTTTCGAAATACGCCGCGAAATTCGGATTTGACCCGGAAGCCTCCCCCTCCCTCGTCGCCCTCGGCGAGGGCCGGGGATTCGAGGATTTCGGCATTCGGAACCTCCTGGACGCCGCGTCCGTTCCGCCGGGGGCGGGGGAACCGATCGACGGGAAGAAGGGCGTCGTTATCGGCACCATCCGCATGGGCTTCGGGCACTGCCGAATGGCCATCGCGATTGCCTCCGCTGCGCGCTCCCTCGGCCATGAGCCCTACTGGCTCGACCTTATGTCCTTTCCGGACAGCGCCGCCAGCAAGACCATCAAGTATCTGGAGGACCTGTACAATCTCGGTTCGCGGATTTCCCAGCGCTCGAAATTCTTCAATAAATACGTTTGGGAATACGTAACCGGTACCGCTGCCCAGCGGCTCACCTTTTCGGTAGAGGAAGACGCGCTCTCGCGGCTCTTCGTTCCCCTCTATCGGGATCTCCCCAAGGACATTCCATTCTTTTCCACCCATCCGTGGACGGGACACGCGGCGGTGAACGCCGGCCTTACCGACGTGGTTACCATCGTGCCCGACAACTTCCCCCTGGCCTTCCACGTGGTGGAGGGAAGCTGCCACGCGGTACAGTCTCCATCGTCCTACATGGGATACCGGTCTCTCCACTCCATGGGAGGCCCCGTACGCCTTTCCAGCTGCATGCCCGAGTCCGAGATCAGCCTGACGGGGCATTACGTGGACCACGAGATCGTCGCGGGCCTTGAGGGGGACTGCGAGGCCCGCCTCGAGCGTATGCGGGACCGCAGGACCCGCCGATTCCTGCTCACCATGGGCGGCGCCGGGGCCCAGGTCCGACGCTTCGCCGCCATCGCGCGCACCTGCCGGGACGCCATCGATTCGAAGCGCCTGGCCCTGTTCATCAATATGGGGGATCACAAGGGCCGGTGGGCGGATCTCGAGGCGGAACTGCGCGCCTCTTCCATCCCCTGGACCCTTCACACCGACTGGGCGGAGACCCGCTCCTTCGTGGAGGAATCCCGGTCCGGGGACGTGTCGGGGATACACGTGTTCCTCCACGACGATTTCTTCAGCGCCGTGTATTCGACCAACCTGCTCATGCGGGTATCCGACGTCATGATAACGAAACCCAGCGAGCTTTCGTTTTATCCGGTGCCGAAACTCTTCATCCAGCGGGTGGGGAGGCACGAGGCCTGGGGCGCGATCCGGGGCTCCGAGATAGGCGACGGGACCATCGAGACCGCCAGCGAGACGGGGCTCTTCCGGACCCTCAAGCTCCTGATCGAGGAGGATGACCTGGGGAAGCTCTACAACGCGAATATCCTGCGAAACTGGAGGGACGGGGTATACGACGGGGCCTACAACGCGGTCAAGCTCGCCGATTCCCTGCGCCGGCCGTAAGGGCGGGGCGTCAGCGGACCGTGATGACCGAGGCTACCCTGCCGTCCTTTGTATAGACCCGGTTGTCGTTGGCGAGATCCGGCAGCTGGTCGGTACCCTCGAAGTAGGCGTAATACCAGGTTCCCTTGGGCAGGGGCAGCTCCAGGGAGTACCGCCCCGGCTCACGCTCCTCGAGCGCGTACATGAAGGGATCCCAGCCGTTGAAACTGCCCGCCAGGGCAATATGCCTTCCCGTTTCCCCTTCCCAGGTAAAGCGGACCAGCCCCGCGGGCGCCGCCGAGGTTTTAAAGACCTCGTAGCGGGGTACGAGGACCTTCGAGACGGTCATGCCGTTCTCGTAATCGTAGGTTTTGGAGGGGTTGAGGGGGTCCGTGGTCCATAGGCCGTCCACGACCATCCTGTAGTTGATCTCGGAGGTTTCAGGCGGAATCTCCGCTATGTAGAAAAGCGTGTTTTCCAGCGGCTTCCCGTCGGCGTCGCGGCGGACGATCCTCTTGAACGGGTGGGTCTGGCGATACTCCTCGAAATCGAAGGCAATTCCCGTGTACCGCGCGTTCCCCGGGGCCGTGAACACGACGTACTTTCCCGCTACCACCGGGGCGCGGGCCCGGCCAATGCCGGCGAGGATGTCGCTGAGGGTTACCGACTCTATATCCGCCGCGGAGACCGTAAGGGCCGAGGCGAGTATCGCGAGGGCGATAAGGGCAATGTACCTTTTCATGATGTCCTTTACAATTGTCGGAAAATGCTACAGAATCTTTAGAACGCTTCTATCCTAAAGTCGACCTTCCCCAATCCGATACTTGAATAACGGAGAACCATCAGGAACCAATGCCCGGCAAACAGGATCTCGAAATATTCAGGGAAGAACTCACCCGGCTCGGGAACGAGCGTGCCGTGGCCGCGGAACGCGGGGAGACCTTCGAGGAGCTTCCCTTTCCGGGCGACGCGGCCCAAACCCCTCCGGACATTGACGTCGACAGCCTCATCTCCTCCCTGGGCAGTGCCCCCGTAACGCCTGCCTCGACCGAGGAACCCGCCTCGACTGAGGAACCTGCCGCGACCGAATCGCCTGACGCGCTTGAGGTGCCCTCCGCGCCCGAGGAACCCTCCTCTTTCGGCGGCATGTTCGAGCCGGAAGATACCGGCACCCCCCCGGAGACTCCCCTCCAGGGCGAAGAGCCCGACTTGGCCTCTCTTGATTCCCTCTTGTCTTCCCTCGATCTGGGCGAGGTTCCCGTTCCCGACGTACCCGCCCCCGACTTCTCCGACGATTTTTCCATTCCCGAAGACCTGCTTTCTGGCTTCGCCGAGGAGGTGGAAACCGCCCGCGAATCTCCGGAGGACGCTTCTTCGGTCGAGAGCCTCGATGAGCTTGGGACTATGGAAGACTTCTCCGCCCAGGAAATGGATTTCACCCCCGATTTCGAGGGCATCCGGAGGGCACCCGAGCCTGAGCGTTTTTCTGCCTTATCCGAAGAACCCTCGGCTCCCGAATTCCCGGACGCTGAGGCCTTCGGCCTGGAAACCCTCGAGCCTGAGCCCCTGGACGAGGAGCCGCGGGAAGCCTCCTTCCCCGAGGTGGATATCCCCGAGGGTGACCTTCCGGGGGACATGCTATCCCTGGGAGACGATTTTTCCGTTCCCTCCGTTTCGGACATACCCTCCATAGACGAAGCCCTCGCCTCCATGAATTTCGCCCTGGAGAACGCCGGGGAAGAATCTCCCCCGGAAGCGGATATGCCCGGCCTTCCCGGCGACCTTTTCGGGGCAGGCGCCGCTCCCGATTTTCCCGGCATAGAGGACATCGGGTCCCCCGAGGCTCCCTCGTCGCCCTCGAACCCCGACGATCTCTCGGACCTTTCCCTCCCGGAGGAATTTGCCCTTCCCGGAGAGAGCGGTCCCGGCGAGGCTTCCCCCGAGATTGACGGTTTTGAGGGCTTTAGCCTGGATGAGGACTTTCTCAAGTCCACCATAGACAACGTGGGGGACGAGGAATTTCACATCCCCGGATTCGCGGATTTCGCCTCCGGTTCCTCGGACCAGCTGCTTTCGGATATTTCCGCGGCCTCCCGACCGGGGGGCGGAAAAAAGGAAGTGCCCCTCCATATCAGCGAGGAGGAGCTGGACCGCCTTTTCGAGAACATCTCCCGTTTTCCCCTCAACCTCCGCATCGCCGCGGAAGAGTTCATCGCCGGGGATACGGGCACGGATGTCCAGAAGATGGAGCTCATCCAGACCATCCTTCGGGAATCCCCACTGCGAAAGATCGCCCATATCCTGTCCGACGCCCTGGGCAAGACCATCGAGGTTCCCAAGGATTTCGAGAAGAAGAGCTTCGCCGAATACGAGGAAGAGAAGTCCTCGCTTCGCTACGTCTTCCTTAACCGGGTCCTGCCCATCCTCACCATGGGCGCCATCGCGGCGACCCTTCTCGCCTGCGTAGGCTACCTTTCCTGGCAGTTCATTTACCGGCCCATCGCGGCGGAAATCCTCTACAATCGGGGCTATACGGCTATCGAGAACGAGCTGTACCCCCAATCCCTGGACCTGTTCAACCAGGCCGTGACGAAATGGGACAAGAAGAAGTGGTACTTTACCTACGCCCGGGCCTATCGGGATAGGAGGCAGTACCTCCTGGCGGAACGGATGTACTCGGCCCTGCTGGCCCGGTTCAACAACGACAAGGCCGCCGGCCTCGAGTATGCCCGGATGCTCCTGGAGGACCTCAGAAATTTCGAGAAGGCCGAGACCGTGCTGAGACGCAAGGTCCTCGACAACTACGTGAACGACAGCGAGGGGCTTATGCTCCTCGGCGACGTGTTCCTCGAATGGGCAGAGGAGGATCCCTCCAAGTTCGAGGAGGCCCGGAAGAGCTACGCCGCCCTCATTGAGCTTTACGGAAAGAAGGACCCCTACCTGGCGCGAATGATGCGCTACTTCATCCGGACCGACAACCTGGCGGAGGTCCTTCCCCTCAAGGACCACTTCCTCGCCAAATCCGCCAAGATCGGCGCCCAGGACCTGGTTGAGCTCGGGGGATACCTCGTGGACAAGCGGTACGAACCCGGTCCAGGCGACAGCGAGGCCCTTAGGAACCAGATTGAGGACGTGCGGAAGGTTCTCGAGCGGGCTGTGGAATCGGATGCCGGGATTCCCGAGGCCCACTACAACATGGGCCGCTTCCTTATCTACAACTATGACGCGGATCTTGCCTACCGAGCCCTCGACGAGGCCCGGAGGCTCTTTGACGCCGCCCGGGTGATGACCCCCCGGAGGGTTATCCGGCGGGTGGACAACTACCGGCTTCTCGGGGAGCTGCGGGCCAGGAAGGGCGAGTACCTGGACGCGCTGGACCTTTACGCCTCGGGTATCGACATATTCGAGACCCAGAGGGCCAACGGGGCGGTGGGTAAGGACCGCCGGGTCGGCATGCTCTACGCCGATTCGGCGGATATCGACTATTTCCTCGTGAACGGCCAGGGCGATGCCCTCATGAAATACCGCTCCGCCGTGGCGGAGCTCTACGACACCCCGTCGATCCGGTACCGCATAGGCTGGCTCAACTACGCCTCCGGCGATTTCGGCGCCGCCTACGATTCCTTCTCCCTCGCCCACATAGAAAAGCCCGGGGACCGGAACGCCCTGTACAGCCTGGGGAACACCCTCATGCGCCGGGACGACATATTCCTCGCCCAGGGCTACTACGAGCTTCTCATGGGTTCCCTGGACGCCGAACGCATCCGCAAGGGCGTCTCCTTTCCCTCCCCCCGCACGGATTTCCGGGATTTCGTAGAGGAGTACGTGAAGGCTTCCAACAATCTGGGCGTGTCCCTCTACAGGATAGCCGAGCGCAGCGGGGATTCCCGCAAGTACGCCCGGGCGGGTGCCCTCTTCGCCGAGTCCATCCGCGCGTCGGACAGCCTCACCCGGGACCCGGTTTCCGTGATCCGCTCCGACGCCCAAGCCCTGGCCGCCCTGAACCTAAAAAACATGACCCACCCGAAAACGGGCTTCGTGCCGGAGATTTACGTGGACATTCCCAAGCTTATGCAGGGGGAGGAACCCCTCAGGCAGCTCGTGGACCAATAAGGCCGATCCCCGCGTTGGATCAGTATCGGTAGCGGAGCCCCCCGGCTACGCTGAAGGTTACCCTCGGATTGTCGGGGAAGGTACCCGTGTAGCCGAACTCGAAGGGGAAGGAAAAGTGCTCCAGCAGAACCGCCTCGATTCCTATGCCGAGAGCGCAGACGGCGTCCAGGGCCCGAAGGAGTTCCGCGTTCACGGAGTAGTCGAGAATCCTTCCCCAAAACTCCTCCGGGTCATAGGAGCCCCCCGCCGGGATTTCCCGATAGGGTATTCCCGAACATCCCCAGGGCATTGGGGAATTCGGTAAAGGGATCCTGGGCTGCAAGAGGGGCTAGAAGGAGAGCGAAAACCGCGAGAATCGTCACGCCGCGTTTTGTCATAAGCCTCACCTCTCCCATAAAGTATACTGCGGTCTCTTGCATAAACCTCTTATTCCTGCTACTATAACCCTGCTTTCGGGCGTGTCTTTTTTTTGGACGATTAACTCAGCGGTAGAGTGCTACCTTCACACGGTAGAAGTCACTGGTTCAAATCCAGTATCGTCCAAAAAAAAGACCTTTTTTTTTCTATCCGGCCTTCCTCCGTCGTTTACTTTCCCCTTTTGCGCTATACTAACTGCAATGAGAAACGCTCTGTTAGCCCTTATTGGAGATTTTAGATATCGCAAAATTTCGCAATCCGCGACGGTTAACGATTTATTAAAGGAATTCTTTCGCAAGTCGATCCATTTTTGCGCTGCCCTGGTTCCGTGGTTTGCGGAGCGGCATTTTGACGCGACGGTGATTCTGCTGTCGGTCGTTTTGTCGGTCTACGGCTGGAGCGAATACCGCCGTCTCAGCGGTTTCGCGGTTCCCGTCATCTCCCGCATCACGGTTCTCGCCGCCCGAAAGCGGGATGAGGGGCGGTTCGTTCTCGGCCCGGTCACCATGGCGGTGGGCGTGATGTTCACCCTGCTCCTGTTCCCCGGGGATGCCGCAAAGATCGGCATCTATGCCCTTGCCTTCGGCGACGGGATCGCGAGCTTGGCGGGCAAGCTCTGGGGCAAAACCCGTCTTCCCCTCACCCGGGGAAAAAGCCTCGAAGGCAGCCTTGCCTGCTTCCTCATGGTGTTTATCTCTTCCCTGACGGTTCTGCGGAATCCCCTGGCGGCGTTCGCCGTCGCGGCGGCCGCCTCCTTGGTAGAGCTCATTCCCCTTCAGGATTACGACAATCTCTTCATTCCCATCGCCATTGCGGGATTCGTGAGCCTACTGCCATAGGTAGTAGGAATGAAGCCCCCGGAGAAACATCCTGGCGCCCCCGAAGAACAGCGCGGTTCCCGCAGCGAGGATCGCCCACGCGTCGCAGGAAAGAAGCAGCCCATAGCCGGCTAAAAACACCGCGAGCCCCGCCGCCGAGCGTCGGTACTCGGGTATTCCCCGCCGTATTCCCTGAAGCAGGAACGCCGCCACTGACAGGACCCCGACGATGGCGAGAAAGGTTTCCATGGCCCTCGGATACCCGCTGCGGACGTAAAAGTTCGCGGCCAGGTCGGAGGTATTCATGGGAATCGCCTTGGCCAGGGAGAAGGAAAAGAAGGATAGAATGAATACGCCCGCGCCGGTTTGCTGGGAATTTTCGGCGGTGGCGAATATGATTCCCCCCAGTATCGAGAGCAGGGCCATCAGCCGCGCGAAAAGGGCGACCCGGGAGATGCTTACGGAATACACCATGGACCCGACCCAGAGATCCCGCAGGGGCATGACAAGGCGAAGGGACTCCAGGGCGACGGCGAAGGCCGCCGCGGCGAAAAAGGTAAGCTCCACCGTTTGGGTCTTCTCGAAGGCAAAGAGGATAAAGGCCAGGCTCGCCGCGGCGAAGAGCGGAAAGGCCGCCACCGCGAGCACGGAGGCGACGGGGCTGTAGCGGAAGAGGGGAAGGGAGCCGAGAAAGGGCAGCGGACGGGTGCCCGGCGCCTCTGCGGGGAGGTAGTCCCCGGTGAGAACGGCGATAACCGCGACTGCGGCCCCGGCCAGGAGTATCGCCGCCATGGCGAGGGCGGCTCGTAAGAAACGGTTGCGTGCGGCTATGGTCATAGCCTCGAGGATAGCACCAAAAACCCGGAAAGGGAATCTCAAGTCCCCGGCTCAGGCTGTCGATACTGAAGCAAAGCCACTCGGGGAGTATCCAATGCGTAAAACAGCCCTTGCCATCGCCCTCATTCTTTCCCTGTCCGGAGCCTTCGCGGGCGACGTAGCCAATTTCGTCAACCTCGGCTTTTCCGCCGACGGGAGCCGCTTCGTTTTCGGCCAATACGGCGTGACCGACGCCGACTTTAGGGGTTATGCCGACATTTGGTGCGTGGAGGTGGCTAAAAACGCCTTCCTGCAGGGCGGAGTCTTCTCGACCCCTCCCTCCTCGGCCACTGCCGGAAGGGACGGCTCCGGGGTGTTTGCGGCGCTCCAGAACAAGGCCGCTTCCTTCCTCGCGAAGAACGGAATCGACAGCTCCCGCACGGGGCGCTCCCTGTACGTGCAGACCGGGGAAAACGCGCCGGGTTCCGCCCTCTCCTTTCGCGACTTCGAGCGGGGCACAGCGTATGCGGTCGCGCTTACCGAAAGAAGCGAGGGTTCCGGTGCCGCGGTACGGTCCGCCTTTTACCTCACCGTAACCGTGACCTCTAAAGACGGTTCCTCCGCGAAGCATACCGTGGGTCTCCCGGGGTACTTGCGGGAGGGCGTAAAGGGTTACGGCATCCGGCGCGTACTGATCGACGATACGGGGAAGTCCCTCGCGTTCATCATCGAGAAGCGCGTGTCCTCTCCCCGGGGAGACTCGGTGCGCTTCATGGTCGAGACCCTCAGGCTTTAAGGCGCGCCGACTATCTCCCGAAAGACCTGGAATACCGTTTTGCCGTCTTCGCTCAGGATCCTCACGAGGATCCTGTCGTTTTTTAAAGGGCTTTCCCGCCAGAGGGCCTCGTGCCAGAGGGCCTTCGCTGCCTCCCGGTAAGCCTCTTCGCGGCGCTCCGCGGGCCAGGGCCGCTGCGTGAATAGATAGGTTCCCGCGGGAATCGACGATGCCTCTCCGGGATCCGCCAGGTGGGCTTCCTCGGGAGGCTCGAGGTCTCCCTCCCTTACCAGGGACCGGTAGGCGAGGATTGACCTGGTTCCGTCCGGCGCTTCCCCTCCGGGAGCCTCGGGCGCGGCAATGGGCCTCCGAAGTTCTAGTACGTGCACTGTATGCTTCATGGTACGAAGACTCTACCCGATTTTCGGGCAAGGGGCGAGGGGGAGGCGACAAAGCCGGCGGAGGATTCCCATGAAAGTCCCGTTGGCTCCCTGCCTCGCCCTTCCCTGCGTCCTGGTTCTCACTGGCTGCCTCTCCTGCGCCGTCGATGCGGCAGTGCTCTCCGTTTGGGGTTCCGATGCCGCGCCGCCGACCCTGCTCTCGGTTACGCCCCGGTCATCGACCCTGGTATCCGTAGCCTTTTCCGGCCCCGTGCGGGTTCTCGACGCCTCCGCCGCCTCCGAGGGGGGACAGGACCTGGGGGCGCGATGGGCCGAAGGGGAAACCGCCTCGGTAGAATTTTCCCTGTCATCCGCCCTTCCCGCGGGGGGACGGGGCCTTATCGAGGGAACCGTGGCCGACGGCGCGGGCAGCACCCTTTCCTTTACGGTACCCTTTACGGGATACAATGAGAGGCCCGCGGTCTTGCGGATCAACGAGGTACGATTCGATTACTCCAAACCCAAGGTGGAATTCGTGGAATTCCTCGTGCTCCGGGGGGGCAACCTCGGGGGGATAACGATCGAGAATTACCGGAACGCCGCGCGGCCGGTCACGGAGCTCCCTCCCTGCGAGGTATCCGCGGGGGATTTCGTCGTATGGCATCTCCGGTCCGTAGAGGAGGGCCTGGTGACGGAACTCGGGGCGGTAGACGTTTCCGCGGGGACGGACTCGAATCCCCAGGCCCGGGATATCTGGGACGACCAGACGAGCGCCCCCCTGAAGGGCACCAACGCCCTGCTCCTTCGGGAACGGCGGGGCGGGGCCCTTCAGGATGCCCTCCTGGCGGCGGAAACCGCCTTCGCCGATTGGCCTTCGGACGCGGTGTCCGCCGCCGCCCGGGAGGCGGAAACCGCGGGTTTGTGGCCCGGTTCATCCCTTGGTTCCGCCGTGAACACCGACGGAACGAGCCCCACGAGGACCCTCGGAAGGATCTCGGCGGGCGAGGGCGGGGCCGGGGAATGGGCGGTTTGCCCCACGGGCAAGTGCAGTCCCGGCGGGGCAAACTGGGTTCCCTAACCCTGGGTCCGGGACCGGACCTGAGGCTTCCTCCGCTTCCATTGGCATGGCCCCCCGTTTCGCTGTACACTGGAGTGTACTGAACGGAGGAATTGCATGGCAGAATTACTGGCTCCCGCGGGGAACCCCGAGGCCCTCGACGCCGCGGTAAACGAGGGGTGCGACGCGGTCTATCTCGGCCTAAAGAGCTTCAATGCCCGGCTTCGCTCCTCGAATTTCGCCTGGTCTCAGTTCGAGGCCACGGTAGAGTCCCTGCACAAGCGGGGAAAAAAGGTGCTCGTCACGGTGAACACGGTCCTCCAGGAATCGGAGACCGAGCGGATGTACCGTTTTCTTGCCTACCTTGAAAGGATGGGTCCCGACGGGATCATCGTGCAGGATTTAGGGGTGCTCCACATGGCGCGCACCCATTATCCCAAACTCAGGATACACGCCTCCACCCAGATGAACATCGCCAGCGCGAAGGCCGCCAACGCCATGAGCCGCGCGGGAGTGTCTAGGGTGGTGCTCGCCCGGGAACTGGGGCTGGAGGAGATAAAGGCCATCAAGGCCAATACCTCCTGCGAGCTGGAAACCTTCGTCCACGGTGCCCTGTGCGTGAGCGAGTCGGGGCTTTGCCTCTTTTCGAGTTACCTCGGGGGCAAGTCGGCCAACCGTGGCATGTGCGCCCAGGCCTGCCGCCGGCTCTACGCGGCGGAAGAGGCGGGGGGAACCCGGCAGGGCTACTTCTTCTCCCCCCACGACCTGCAGCTGATCGACAAGATTCCCGACCTCGTGCAGGCGGGGGTCCATTCCTTCAAGATCGAGGGGCGCATGAAGAGCGCCGAATACGTGGGAACCGTGGTTTCCGCCTACCGCTACGTCCTCGACCACTGGGAGGAGGACCGCAAGGGGGCCGTGGAAACCGCCCGAAGGATCCTCGCGAACGACTTCGCCCGGGCGAAAACCCGTTACTGGTACGATTCCCCGAAGGCGGAAAACCTTCTCAACCCCTCCCAGGCGGGAGGCACGGGCATTTACCTCGGAAAGATAGAAACCGTCGTTGAGGACGGGGGAACCCGCTTCGCCCTCCTGCGGGGAGGGTCCTACGAACCGGACGTGGGCGATTCGGTGCGGCTCCATAAAAAGGACGATTCCGGCCGGGAAAGCCACAAGATCCAGGCTCTGAAGGACGAGCGGGGATCCCGGATGATCGACGTGCCCGAGGGCTTCGGCCGGGGCGACTCGGTATACCTTATCCAGACGAAGTCCATGTCCAAGCGCTATCCCCGGGTTCTTCCCGGCGACCTCGGCGCCTACCGCGCGCAGCCCGGGGACGAAAGGCTCCCGGAGCTCAAGCTTTCTCCCCTTCCTGCCCCGGCCGCGAAACTGCCGGGAAAGCCCCATTCCGAGGACGAGACCGGTTTCCCCGAGGGGGTGTACGTCCAGGTTTCCCGGGTGGAGGATATCTATACCGTGCTTTCCGACCGTCCCGTCAGGCTGATCGTGGAACTCAACGCCCGGACCGCCGCTGCCCTGCTCGGAGAGGAAGGGGCCCTGACCGGCCCGCTGCCCTTTTCCCGGCGGGAAGTCATCGTTTCCCTGGACCCCTTCCTCCCCCAGGGGGCGGAGGAAACCCTCTCCTCCTGGGTGGAGTCCCTGACGGAAGCGGGGTATACCCAGTTTATGCTCAACAATCCGGGGCATCTTTCGATGCTCCGAAACCGCTCGCTGAAGCTCGTCGCGGGGCCCTACCTGTACGCCTTCAACCGCTGGGCCGCTGACTGGCTTGCAACCCAGGGCCTGTACAGCCTCGTTACCCCGGTGGAGAATTCCCGGGACAACCTCGAGGCTACCCTCGACCCGGCGGTTAGGAACCGGGCCTTCGTCACGGTCTTTTCCTATCCGGCGCTCTTCAGGATGCGCTTTAAGCTCCCCGACGACTATGCCTTCAGCTTTTTCAACGACCGTCAGGGGGGGCGTTTCCGGGCAGTATCCGGGGATGAGGGCTCCCTGGTCCTGCCGGACGTTCCCTTTTCCATCGTGGACAAGGTCGCGCAGCTGAAAAAGGCGGGTTTTACCCGTTATATCTTCGATTTTTCTCCCGGACCGGTGAAGAAGGGGGATTACCGCGCGGTCATGGAATCGTACAGGAAAGATAAACCCCTCCAGAACGTATCCCGGTTTAACTGGAAAGACGGCTTCTACGATCCGGACAGGATTGAGGAGTTCAGGCAGATGAACGAGCGGGCCTCGAAAGGGGCCAAACCCTCCGCGCCGAGGGGTCAGCGGCCGTCGCGGGCGGGATCGAGGTCCGCGCCGGGAGGAAGGCCGAGCGGCGCCGGACCCGCGCCCTCCCGTCGGGGAAAGCCCGGAGGAAAGCGCCCGGCTAGGTGATGTTCTTCAGAAGGCTTACGATGTAGAGCTTTACGTAGTCGAGCAGGGCGTCCCGGTTCTTGATCTTCATGAGCCCCGGGGTGTCCACCAGGGTCGTGGCCAGGTTGTCCACCCGGGCCATGTCGAAGTTCGCCGCCCGTATGGTCTTGACGATGCGCCGGATGTAGTCCCGGATGAGGGAATTGACGTCTTCCGTGAGGTTGTCCTTCTGCTGGGAGTCGAGGGTCCGGTTCCAGAGGTCGAGGCGGGCGGATATTTCCTTTTCCAGGGTAGAATCCGCCGGAACGAGCCGTTTTTGAATCGCGAGGGCGGCCTTTTTCAGCTCGTCCTTTCGCTGTTGCTTGATCGCCCGGGAATCCTGCCCTCCCGAGGGAGCCGAGTCTTCATACACCGTTTTCGCCGCGGTTTTTCTGGCTACAGGCCTCGGTTTCTTGCTTCGGGGCCGTCGGAACAGGGCGATGATGGCCGAGAGGATGGGAATGGTGTACCAGAAGGGAAGCATGATCTTGGTGTCCGTGAGCAGCTGCTGCCGGTTGAGCATGAGCAGGGCCGCGTGGCTCAAGAGCCTGCCGTGGTCGAAGATGCGGAAGCCCGAGTCCCTTTCCGCGGAACCGTCCCCCTCCAGGGCGAGCAGGGGAATGAAGGTGGCCCCTAGAATGCCGAAAAGCACCGGCGTGAGGGTCTTGCTCATGGAAGTTACCTTGCGCTCAAACTCCATCTGGCTGTGCATGGCCTCTTCCTGACGGTACTCCCGGAGCAGCTGGTACCATTCGCGGGTCACGGCGTCCTTGATGACGGTCCTGCCGTCGTTGCAGAGCTTCACGATGAGGGGAATCACCTTCTCCTTCAGCACGAAGTAGCGGTTTCCGTTTTCGGTCTTGAATACCAATAGGGGCGGCAGGCTGTTGAGTCCCGTTTCCGCGGTCTTGTCGTTGATAAAGCTTTCCAGGTCCGTGTTCTTGTACTGCCCCAGGAGGGGAATGCCCCGGGAGTCCGTAAACCGGGTGATGGTCTCCATGTCGTAATAGTAAGGCGGCTTCTGGAAGGCGAGCTCGAGGTTTTTCAGGGCCGTTTCCCGCTGGAGGTCCGCCTGGGCCTTGGACTTATAGTGCCCGTTCATGTACTCGGCTATGTATACCGACTGGATGAGGGCGGTTTCCTCGGGGGTTTTTTCTACTTTCTTGGCGAAATCCTGCCGGATGAAGGCGCATAGGTAGTTCCAGAAAAGGTAGGCCTCGCCGGCGTGCTTCATGGCCCGCATAGACTCGTTCGGCCGGGTTTGGAACTGTATGAGCTGGTTCTTGATGGTCAGTTCCTTGCCGGGATTCGCCACCATCATCCTTTTTTGGATGAAGTCCCGGGACTCGTCCTTCCTCAGGAAGAGCCGGATCTTGGAAAGGGCGTAATCCAGGAGCTTCTCCGGCGAGATATGGGACGGGTAGAGCAGGGGCGGGGTGTCGTCGGGGAAGTTGAGCTGGTGGAGAATGCCTCCCTGCCGATCGGTTCCCTCCAGGAGGGCCGTGAAATCGGTGGTTATGTAGATGGGCTTCAGGAAATTCGAGGGGAACCCGGCGGGAAGGTCCGAGGCCAGGGGGAAGGGTACGTCCGCGTGCTCGTCGATGCCCCGGAACCGCTGGATGATCCGGTCCACGAAAAACTGGGGGACAAAGGCGGTCCGCCGCCCCTTGTGGTCCGTGACCAGCTGTATGCGCGAGTCCGCCTCCAGCCGCTCGAGTTCCCGGATTACCGTCGTTTGGGTATCTTCGAGATAGACGGAAAGTTCCGGCGCTTCCTGAAGGTAGTGCCGGGCGTATTTCTGGAGATAATCGCAAAAATCCGGTATGATAACCGTCGGGGAGTTTTGCTTGTTGGTATACAGTCTGAGAAGGACCGAAAGCTCGGTGGGAGTGGCCATGGGTCAATTCTACAATACTAGAACCGTTTTCTCAATCGCGTTTTTCCTCTTCGCCGCCATATGGGGGCTTTCCGGGGCGGAAAACGCGCTTTTCCGGGCGGTTCTTTCCATGGGCACCCTTCCTCAGGCGGGGGTTCCGGGTTTTGGCCCGAATAGGATACCCAGCCTCACCGGGGTATATGCCTTGGGGGAGGACTCGATCGCCGTGTACGCGGTGAGCGAACCCCTGCTTTTTGACCCCTCCCGCTGGGAAAAAAAGGGAACCGCCCCCGACTCGCCCTGGGTTTCCCGGGAGGAGGGGAGCCGGATCGTGGCGCTCCGGAGGACCTTCGACGTTCAGGATCCCCGTTTGGTCAGCCCCACCTGGCATTTCGTGGTCTATATCCCCCCCTCGGTGGATACGGGCACGGGGGACGCCTTCGTGAAGGCCTTTGTCGAAAGGACGATATTCTTCTTTTCCGCCGCGAAAAACCGGGAGGCCTTGAGCTTTCCCGCCACGGTGGAGTTTAGCCTCCCCGCACCCGGCGCCTCCCGCTGACAGGGTCGGGACAATCGTTGTATGCTCTCTCGTACGGAGGACAGTGCCGATGCTCGCGAAACGTTTTTCAGACCTCAAGCCCTACGTCCCCGGGGAACAGCCCCGGGACCGCGCCTACGTAAAGCTTAACGCCAACGAAAACCCCTATCCCCCCTCGGAAGCCGTGCGGGACGCCATTTCCCGCTTTGACGCGGATGCCCTGAGGTTCTACCCCGACCCGGACGCCTCGGAGCTGAGGGACGCCCTGGCCTCCATGCTCGGGCACGGCGTCACGAGGGACATGATCTTCGCGGGTAACGGCTCCGACGAGGTGCTTTCCTTCGTCTTTTACGCCTTCTTCGATTCTGACCGCCCCTTGCGGTTTCCCGAGCATACCTACAGCTTTTACCCCGTATACGCGGGATACTACGGGATTACGGTCGAGAAGGCGCCCCTGGCTTCGGACTGGTCCGTGGACCTCGAGGCCCTGGCCTCGGGGGACAGCACGGGGCTCATCTTCCCCAACCCCAACGCGCCCACGGGAATATACGTTGGCCTTGACCGCGTACGGTCCCTTCTCGATTCCTATCCCTCTGACCGGGTAGTGGTCGTCGACGAGGCGTATATCGACTTCGGGGGGGAGACCGCCCTTTCCCTGCTTTCGGAATACCCGAATCTCGTTATAATCCGCACCTTCTCGAAAAGCTTTTGCTTCGCGGGAGCCCGCCTCGGGTTCGCGGTGGCCAACCCGCCCCTGATCGAGGCCCTCTTCACGGTGAAAAACTCCTTCAATCACTTCCCCGTGGACGCCCTCACGCAGAAGATCGGGGCCGCCGCCTGCGGCGACGCCCCCTACTACCGCCGGATAAACGCGGAGATCGCCCAAACCCGGGACCGTTTCGCCGCGGGTTTGCGCGGCGCGGGTTGGGAGGTCCTTCCCTCCCTGGCGAATTTCGTCTTCGCCCGAAAGCGCCCCCATTCCGGCCGCAGGGTCTATGAGCGTGCCCGGGAGGCGGGCTTTTTGATCCGGCATTTCGATTATCCGGGGATCTCGGATTTCGTCCGCATTTCCGTGGGACTTCCCGCTGACATGGAGCGGCTTTCGGCCGTTTTAACCGGACTGTAAGGGGGCATGCATGAAGCTTTTACTGATCAGCGACGGACACGGAGATACGGCGGCCCTGGATGCCCTGGAGCCGGTGGCGGCCGCCTGCGACGCGGTTCTTTTCGCGGGGGATTTCGCGAAATTCGGCCATCCCGACACGGGAAAGCCCTTTCTAGAGCGGCTCGGGAAATTGCATGACCAGGTTTTCGCGGTGACGGGCAACTGCGATGCCCCTGATTTTCGCGGGGAGGTGGAAGCCCTCGACCTGAGCGTGGAAGGAACCCTTGCCTATTTTTCCGGTCTCCTCATCGGCGGGTCCGGGGGGGCGCTGAGGCATCACGGGGCGACCCCCAACGAGCGGGAAGACGAGGAACTCGCGTCGGACCTGAGCCTGGCGGCGGGAAGCGCGGAGGACGTGGAGGCGGACGACGGGGGAACCTTCAGGGACAACCTTATCGTCATCGCCCATCAGCCCCCGAAAGACACCCTGGCGGATCTCGTTCCCTCGGGGGCCCACGTAGGGTCCGCCGCCCTCCGTTCCTTCATCGATTCGGAGCGTCCCCTCCTGTACCTGTGCGGGCACATTCACGAGGCTTCCTCGGTGGACCGCGCGGGACCCACGGTGGTGGTGAATCCCGGGGCCCTCAACGCGGGGCAGTACGCCGTGGCGGAGCTCACCGGGGGCAGGAACGTCCCCTTCGCGGTGGCCTCGGTAAAGCTGGAAAGCCTGAAGAAATAGGCAACCCGCCCGTTTGACAAGCCGCCAGTCCCGCGGTCCGTTCCCCGGATCCTTTAAGCCTGGCCGTCCCGGCGGGGGTAACTCTGCTCCATGGCGCGCAGGATCTTGAAGAGGGTCTCGTTTACCGGCACGGGAAGGGCGTGCTTTTGGGCAAGCTTGATCACGGTTCCCGAGAAGAGTTCCACCTCGGTCTTTCGGAAGGCTTCCACGTCCTGGCACATGGAGGTCTTGCCCTCGTCCGAGAGGGTGTCTATGGTCCGGTAAATGAGCTCCACGTCGGCGTCCGTCAGGATTATCCCCTCCGCGCGGGCCACCATGGCCACTTCCCTCATGGCCTCCTCAAGCAGTTCCGCGGCCTCCCTCACCCGGGTTTCCGACTTTAGGACCCGGTAAGGCTGGCGGAGAATGGCGGTGACCTGGTTGAGCCCCACGTTCATCATGAACTTGAACCACAGGCGGTTGTACATGTCCGGGGGGACCGCGTAGGCGATGCCCGCCCGGTCGAAATACCCCGCGATGGCCCTGACCCGGGGCGACCACGATTCGGGGCCCCGGGAGCCGTTTTCGGCGTCCCCGAAATAGATGGTTCCCGTTTTCGTGAAGGTGGTCCGGCCCCCGTGGTGTCCCGCGTCGGTGCCGATGATCATGCCGTAGGGAACCCGTTCCGCCCCGAAGGCCCGGCCGATGTCCTCCTCGCTGGAGATGCCGTTGAGCAGGGACAGTATCAGGGTTTCGTCGCCTACGTGATTCGCGAGGTCCGAGAGAACCTCGCTCAGGTGGTGATACTTGCAGGCGATGATGACGAGGTCGGGATTCGAGCGGGAGGAGGCGTCCATGAGGTGGAAGGGAACTCCTTCCCCGTTGATCGAGAAGCCCGTGGTCCGATACCGCTCGATGCGTTCTCCCCTGGCGAGAATCGCCACCTTGCCGGGATTCGCCCTGAGACACTGCCAGGCAACCATCGAGCCGATAGCCCCCGCGCCGGCGATCAAAACGTTGTGGATTTCCTTCATAACTCCTCCGCCGGGGAACGCTCTTCGCACCTTGCGCGGGGTTCCCTATTTCAATAGTATAAGCGAATGATCTCCGCCGCAACCATGATTCCCCTTATCGGGTTCGCCCTTTTGCCCGTTTCCGCCCTTTACGTGGCGGTTCTGTCCCGATCCCTGCAGTCCCGCCTCGGACCGCGGGTGGAGTGCTTTCTCCGGCCGGTACGCTTTCAGTTCTTCGGCGTCATGGCCTGCGCGCCTACCCTCATCGCCCTCAACTTCATCAGGGACTTCGATCCCGCGGTGCGCGTCGCCATTACCGGAGTGGGGGTGCTCGGCTTTTACATCGCCCTGCACGACATGGTTTTCGCCCGCCTCGGGGGGCTCTACGAAAAAGGCCTCGTCTGGCGCGGTTCCTGCGTTTTCCTTGAGGATATAGACCTCCTGGAACGCCCCGATCCCTGTTGGCGGCGGACAAGGCGGAAACCGCCGACCGGATCGCGGCCCACGCCCGGCGTTCCGCCCCCGGGGACTAAAAACCTTTCGGCCCTTGTTTCCTCCCCCTCTTCCGGGTATTATGGCCCCATGAAAACAATAGTCATCGGTTCCGGCGGGCGGGAGCACGCCATCGCCTGGGCCCTCGCGTCCTCCCCCGACGTGACCGAAGTGGTGTGTATTCCCGGCAACGGCGGGACCGCCCAAGAATATAAATGCCGCAACCTTTCCATACCCGTCAGCGAAACCCTCAGGGTAGTCAAGGCCTGCGCGGCGGAGCTTTCCGGGGCCCCCGAGGGGTCCCTGGCGGTTATCGGCCCCGAGGATCCCCTCGCCGCGGGCATGGCGGACAGCCTGGCCGCGGCGGGCGTTCCCGTCGTGGGGCCCCGGCTCAGGGCCGCGAGGCTGGAGGCGAGCAAGGACGCCGCGAAAGACTTCATGAGAAACTACGGCGTAGCCTGCGCCGCGAGCGAAACCTTTACCGATCCCGAGGAGGCGGTCTCCTGGCTGGAGAACGGCTCGGGGCCCATCGTGGTCAAGGCTGACGGCCTTGCCGCGGGAAAGGGTGTCGTGGTCGCGGCGGACCGGGAAACCGCCGTACGGGCCGTGCGGGACTTCATGGTCGACGGCAGCCTCGGCGCCGCGGGCCGGAAGGTTGTGCTGGAGGAGTACCTCGAGGGCGAGGAAATTTCCATCCTCGCGGCGGTGAGCGTAACCCCCGAATCCGCCAGGGCGGGCCGGGCGGCGATCCTTCCCTTCCTCCCGGCCCGGGACCACAAGCGGCTCCTCGACGGCGCCAAGGGCCCGAATACCGGCGGTATGGGCGCCGTGGCCCCCGCTCCCGGGGTGTCCGAGGATGCCCTGGAGCGCTTCCGCTCGGACATTCTGGAACCGACCCTTCGGGGCTTCATTGCCGAGGGCTTCGATTACCGGGGCTTCGTGTTTTTCGGGCTGATGATAACCCGGGACGGACCGAAGCTTCTGGAGTACAACGTGCGCCTCGGGGATCCCGAAACCCAGGCGGTGCTCCCGCTGATGGAATCCGATTTCCTTTCGCTGTGCCGGGCCATCGAGGACGGCTCCCTGTCGGACTTTTCCCTCTCCTGGAAGAAAGGGTTCTCCTGCGCCCCCGTGGCGGTTTCCCGGGGCTATCCCGGGAGCTATGAAAAGGGCAAGAGCGTCGCGATAAACCGCGCCGCCCTGGAGGAATACGGGGCCCGGATCTTCGTGGCCGGGGCAACCCAGAACCAGCGCAGGTCCCTCGACGACGGAATCCTTCCGGAGCCCCCCGAATCGAGCCTGGTAACCACCGGGGGCCGGGTGCTCTGCGCCTCGGCCACGGGAGCGACCCTGGAAGAGGCGCGGGAGAGGGCTTACGGGGCCCTGGGCTGCGTTTCCTTTGACGGCATGCTCTACCGCCGCGATATCGGCCTTCCCGGAGCCGCCGTTTCGGCAGGCTTCTGACGGGCAGGAGAGGGGGCCGCCGGTGTCTTTTGGGCCTCGAGCCTACTTTTGGCGCATTCTCCTCGCCTTTCTCGCGGTGGGCCTCGTGCCCTTTTCCCTCTTGGCCCTGCTCTACGGGATAACCAGCGCCCGTATCCTTGAAAACTCATATCGTTCCCGGACGGCGGAAGCCGTGGGGAGCGCCCGGAATCTCGCGGAATCCCTGATTCGGGACGCTTCCGATAAGGCCCTCTCCCTTTCCCGGTCCCAGCCGGTGATTGCCTACCTTGAGTCGCCCACGGAGGATCCCTGGCTTCTCTCCGAGGTAAACCGCCTTTTCACCGCAACCTTTCCCTCTTCCGACTGGCACCCCTACGTGCTTCCCCTGGACGGCAGGACGCCGGTTAGCTCCAGTCCCCTTCCGGAGGAATACCGGCTGCCCGTTTATTCCGGCTGGGGCATTTTGGGT